>NZ_ANAZ01000014.1:0-239984 GCF_000340985.1 Nocardiopsis valliformis DSM 45023 | reverse complement strand
CCGTCCTTCCCGTCCTTCCCGTCCTTCCCGTCCTTGCCGTCCTTGCCGTCCTCACCAGGCTTGCCAGGCTTGCCAGGCTTCTCAGGCGGGTAGTATTCCCCGCCCTTCTGCGAGTCCCCGCCCTCTCCGACAGGGACCGCGGCCGGGGCCTCGACCTGAGCTCTGACCTCAGCGGGGACCTGGTCCGGCAGGGTATTGGCGACCACATCGGGGAGTTCGACGACCACCGGAGCCGAGGGAGCGGCGGGAGCGGACGGCGTGACGACCGACTCGACCGACTCGACCGACTGGTCCGCACGCTGGGTGTCGTCGGCCAGAGCGGGGGTCATCCCCCACAGGAACGGAGCGACGATCGCGGCGCTGGCGGAGACAGCCGCCATCCGGATCAGACTGCGGGCGCTGACGGTGGACTTGGGCGCCTTGGGCGCGTATTCAGAGCAGTAATCCATAAGCAGATAGTGCGCTTACGACTACACAAAGTCACATCGCGACACCGGGCCCGCGTGGAAAGTCTCGGGCAAACCCTTGCCATCTCCGACATATGAAACGGGTCGCGCCCATATGGGTGCGACCCGTGCGATCTTCGCGCCTAACGGCGGGAATCCAGTTGGTAGACGGGCGCTCGACCCGGGAATGTGCGGATGTTGGGCACCGAACCCGGGCTGTGGTTGCTCGGCGCCGGCGGCTCCGGACGCGGCCTGCGTGTGCTCCGGTAGCGCAGGTAGCCGCCCACGGCGACCGCCGCCGACAGCACGATAAACAGGCCCGCCGCCACCCAGACGAAGGGTAGAACGCGCTGGACCTCGTGGACGGAGGAGGTGCAGGAGGCGAGGGCTGCGCCGGACTCGGGGCGCAGGCACACGGTGGAGACCGGCTGCCCGGCGCCCTCGGGCACCCGGGTGATCTCGCCGACCACAGTGAGGACGGCGCGCTCCCCCGGCCCCAAGGGCTGCACCCACTCCGCCACGCCCTCCTCAACCCCTTCCGGGGCTCCGGAGACGTAGCGCATCGAGGGCGGCAGGAACTGCACGACCTGAGCGTCGGGCAGCGCCTCGTAACCGGCGTTGCGCACCTTGACGGTGTACTCCACTCGATCCCCGGGTCGCAGCCGCTCCTCGGACTGCCCCTCCTCGACCGTGACGTGCAGGCTCCCAGCCCCGGGGACCGGCCCCTCCTCCGTCGAGAGCGGTTGACCGGACAGTGCGATCAACGCAGCCAGCCCGAACGCCGACACCGCCGCTGACACGGCCATGGTGCTCCCCCTCCGCATGGCGGCACATCTAATGACTTTCTGCGCACAATTAATAACACAGAGTAGTCAAATGGGGCGTAAGGCGTGCGGAGAGCCCTGAACACACCGAGGACGGGCGGCCGTATCGGCCGCCCGTCCTCGACGGGTGGAAGGGGTGTGACGCCTAGGCGCCCACGAACGAGCGCAGCGCGGCGGCGCGCTCCGTGCTCTCCCAGGTGAACTCCGGCAGCTCACGGCCGAAGTGGCCGTAGGCGGCGGTCTTGGAGTAGATCGGGCGCAGCAGGTCCAGGTCGCGCACGATGGCGGCCGGACGCAGGTCGAAGACCTCCTTGACGGCCTTCTCGATCAGCTCCGGGGCCACCTTCTCGGTGCCGAAGGTCTCGATGAACACACCCACCGGGTGCGCCTTACCGATCGCGTAGGCCACCTGGACCTCGGCGCGCTCGGCCAGCTCGGCCGCCACGATGTTCTTCGCGACCCAGCGGGTGGCGTAGGCAGCGGAGCGGTCGACCTTCGACGGGTCCTTGCCGGAGAAGGCGCCGCCACCGTGGCGGGCGTAGCCGCCGTAGGTGTCGACGATGATCTTGCGGCCGGTCAGACCGGCGTCACCCATCGGGCCGCCGATCTCGAAGCGGCCGGTCGGGTTGACCAGGAGGCGGTAGTCATCCGACTCCAGGCCGTAGGCGGCGATCACGGGCTCGATGACGTGCTCTCGGATGTCCGGGGTCAGCATCTCTTCGAGGTTGATGTCCGCGGAGTGCTGGGTGGAGAGCACCACGGTGTCAAGACGGACCGGGGTCTGGCCCTCGTACTCGACCGTGACCTGGGTCTTGCCGTCAGGACGCAGGTAGGGCACCGTGCCGCCACGGCGGACCTCGGCCAGGCGCTCGGAGAGCGAGTGCGCCAGCTTGATCGGCAGCGGCATGAGCTCGGGCGTCTCGCGGTTGGCGTAGCCGAACATCAGGCCCTGGTCGCCGGCGCCCTGCCGGTTGAGGGCGTCGTCCTCGTGCTCGACACGCGCCTCGTAGGCGGTATCGACACCCTGGGCGATGTCCGGGGACTGCGCGTCGATGGAGACGTTGACCCCGCAGGAGTCACCGTCGAAGCCCTTGGCGGAGGAGTCGTATCCGATCTGGAGGATCTTCTCGCGCACGATGGCGGGGATGTCGACGTAGGTCTGGGTGGTGACCTCACCCGCGATGTGGACCTGACCAGTGGTGATCAGCGTCTCGACCGCGACCCGGCTGCCGGGATCGGTGGCGAGCATCGCGTCGAGGATCGCGTCACTGATCTGGTCGGCCATCTTGTCGGGATGGCCTTCGGTGACCGACTCGGAGGTGAAAAGGCGGCGGGACACGTTGCGTGACTCCTTGCAGCGGCTGCTGGCTGACATGTGTCGGTGCGGCGTCGCACGCTCCCCGGCTGCTTGCCGGGGCGGCAATACCGACCGACGCGGTTGGTTATTGGTCCACTCTAACGGGACTGGTGGGGACGGACGCCCCGTGGCCAGCCTAGTCAGCTGGACAAGGGCACCCGAAGGAAGTGTGTCGTACTCGGCGGTAGGAATCCAGCGTGGCGATGAGGGGATTTCACCTGGACGGGCTCGAAGCGTTCTGGAGCCCTGGTGAACGAGGGCCCGCGGAACCCTCAGGAGGCCCTGTCAGGCAGGCGTTCGATCACCAGGTCCCACACGCGATCGGCGAGGTCTTCCTTGGGACCTGTGGGAATGTCCACGACCGTCCCGTCCGCGCCGAGCACAGTCGCCTTGTTGTCGTCGGTGCCGAACGCCTTGCCGCCGCCGACCTCGTTGACCACGAGCAGGTCGCAGCCCTTGCGGGCGAGCTTGGTCCGGCCGTTGTCGATGACGTCGTCGGTCTCGGCCGCAAACCCGACGATCGTCTGCCCGGTCCGCTCCTTCTTCCGCGACTCGACCAGTCCGGCCAGGATGTCCGGGTTCTCCACGAGTTCGATGGGCGCGGGGGCCGCCCCGGACTTCTTGATCTTGGAGGCGGCGCTGGTGACCGGGCGGAAGTCGGCGACGGCGGCGGTCATCACCAGGGCGTCGGCGCCGCCGCGTTCAGCCTCCATGGCCTCGGCCAGTTCCACGGCCGAACCCACGCGCACCAGGCGAATCCCAGCGGGGTCGGGCAGGCTGACGTTGGCGGCGACCAGGGTCACGTCGGCGCCGCGGGCGGCGGCGGTGCGAGCCAGGGCGTACCCCTGGCGGCCGGAGGAGTGGTTGCCGAGAAAACGGACCGGGTCGATGGCCTCGCGGGTGCCTCCAGCGGAGATCACCACGCGTCGGCCGGCGAGGTCGGGCTCAGCGTCGGCGCCACGGCGGAGCACCAGGCGGGCGGCCTCGAAGAGTTCGACGGGGTCGGGTAGGCGGCCGCGGCCGGTGTCAGCACCAGTCAGGCGGCCCACGGCCGGGTCCAGGACGATGGCTCCGCGCGAACGCAGCGTGGCCACATTGGCCTGGGTGGCGGGGTGCTCCCACATCTCGGTGTGCATCGCCGGGGCGAAGACCACCGGACATCGGGCGGTGAGGAGGGTGTTGGTCAGCAGGTCGTCGGCCAGACCCGCGGCGGCCTTGGCCATGAGATTGGCGGTGGCCGGGGCAACGAAGACGAGGTCGGCCGACTGGCCGATGCGCACGTGCGGAACCTCGTGGACCTCGTCCCACACGCCGGTCTCGACGGGCTGGCCGGACAGGGCGGCCCAGGTGGGCGCGCCGACAAAGCGTAGGGCGTCGGCCGTGGGCACGACCCGGACGCGGTGGCCTGACTCGGTCAGCCGCCGGAGCAGCTCGCACACCTTGTAGGCGGCGATGCCGCCGCCGATGCCGAGGACCACCTGGGGAACGGATTCTGTGTCACTCACACAAGGAGTTCTACCAGGCCGCGCCCGCCGCACGCCCCGGGCGGGGGTGCGACGGGCGCGGTCGGTGACACCGGGAGGAACCCCGGCCAGGTGCACTGGGCGTGCACCGGATGTCTTAGTTGCCCTCGTACGGCTCGGCGCTGAGCAGGCCGGCCCTGACCTCGCGCAGGGCGATGGACAGGGACTTCTCCTGAACCTGGGTCTCCACCAGCGGGCCGACGTACTCCAGCAGGCCCTCGCCCAGCTGGGCGTAGTAGGCGTTGATCTGACGGGCCCGCTTGGAGGCCATGGTGACCAGGCTGTACTTGCTGTCGACGCACTCCAGCAGGTCGTCGATCGGCGGGTTGGTGATGCCTTCGGCGACGGGCTCGGTACCAGCCACTTTGTTACCCCCAGGGACGGTCTCCGGCTCGTCGAAAGCCGTGACGTTGGATGTATGTGTTCTTGAAAAAGCCAGGTCTTCGGCGACCCGAGGCGGAGGCCGCCGCCAGTGCTTCGGTGCCTGGCGCGGCCGAATATCACACCTTGGGTGCGGTCATCAACGCTAGCAGCTCGTCGCACACTTCCTGTACGGACGTGTTCACGAGGGTTGTGTCGAATTCCTTCTCCGCGGCCAGTTCGACCTTGGCGACATCCAGCCTGCGCTGGATCACCTCGTCGGTCTCGGTACCGCGGCCGGTCAGTCTGCGCACCAGCTCCTCCCAGGAGGGCGGGGCGAGGAAGACGTGCAGGGCGTCGTCCATGGACTCACGCACCTGGCGCGCGCCCTGGAGTTCGATCTCGAGCAGGACGGGAACGCCCTCGCCCAGGCGCTCCTCGACGGGTCCGCGCGGGGTGCCGTAGCGGTTGCCCGCGAACTGAGCCCACTCCAGAAGCTGGTTCTCGGCGACGAGGCGGTCGAACTCCTCGTCGGTGACGAAGTGGTACTGGACCCCGTCGCGCTCGCCAGGGCGGGGTTTGCGGGTGGTGACCGACACCGAGAGCCACACGTCGGGGTTGACCTGGCGCAGGTGCGCCACGACCGTGCTCTTTCCCACGCCGGAGGGGCCGGACAGGACGGTCAGCCGCTTCTCGGCCGGTCGGGACTGGTCTGCGGTCTGCGCAGGCATGTGAGTATCAGGCTTCCATTCGGCTCTCCGCCACGCGGTGGGCCGTGGGCCTCGTGTGCGAGCTGCCTGGGACCGGGCTCGCGGTCCGGCACGCACGCGCCGCGGGCGGCTCGTGCTGACGCCCGGGGGCGCAGCGTACGGTCGCGGGAAGCTCCCTTTATACCACCGAGCCGCGGCACGGCGGACGGAGTGTGACCTGGGGCCCATCCGTCCGCCGACCGCGGCGTCGGTTTGCTGCTCACCGCCTGCCATCACCAGTTGCGACGGCTCCGCGCGACTGTGGGGGGACGCTGCGGACGCGGTGTTGGCCGGTGCGTGCACCGGACCGGTGTTACTTGGCGAGGTCGCCGAACTCGCTCTCCAGGGCGGCACGCTGGTTGGTACCGAGCCCCCGGACACGACGCGACTCAGCGATGTTGAGCCGCTCCATGATCTGCTTGGCTCGCACCTTGCCGACACCGGGGAGGGATTCCAGCAGAGCCGAAACCTTCATCTTGCCGATGACGTCGTCCTTGAGGCCGTTGGAGAGGACCTCGGACAGCGAGATGCCGCCGTTCTTGAGCTTGTTCTTGACCTCCGCACGCTCTTTTCTGGCCTTGGCGGCCTTCTCGAGAGCCGCGCTGCGCTGCTCGGGTGTGAGGGGAGGAAGGGCCACGCCGGGTCACCTCGGATTTCTACTCGTTTGTAGAGGGCGGACGCCTGCGCAAGTTAGTAGGTCTGACCCCTGTTAGGCAACGTAAAGTGCCCTTTCAAGGGCTATTTCATTGAAGGAACTACCCAGAGTCACTAACCCATTGCGGTCGGAGACGAAAATGAGGACTTTGGTCCCGATTGACGACCTGGGAAAGCGTTCCACCAGCGCAGGTCACCCAGCGGTGACGCGGGTCACTCTTCGCCATGTTTTCCTAGTTTTGGTCACACCAAATTAGTGACCGTCTGTGATCCACAACCGTGAGTGATGGGGCAGGTGCACTGTTCGCTCCCACCCCGCCCTCCTCACCGCCGAGTCCGCCCAGCACAAGGCCCCACAGCGCCGACCGAAGAGTTTCAGACGCGGACCCCGGCGCGGCGTACGGCGGCCGCGATGGAGGCCGCCGCCGCGCCGGGGTCCGCGGCACGGGTGATCGGTCGACCGATGACGAGAAGGTCCGCCCCTGCCTCGATCGCCTCCTCCGGGGTGGCCACCCGGGACTGGTCACCCTTGTCCGCACCGATCGGGCGCACGCCCGGGGTGATCAGGGTGATGTCGGGGCCCACCTCGGAGCGCACCAGTGCGACCTCCTGCGGCGAACACACCAGTGCGCGCGCACCCGCGCCCACCGAGAGTGCCGCCAGGCGCCGCACGGCGTCCCGTGCCGGACCGAGCAGCCCCACCTGCTCCAGGTCCGTCTCGTTCATGGAGGTGAGCACCGTCACCGCCGCGATCTTGGTGTCCGGCGCGGCCTCGACCGCCGCCCGGACCATGTCCGCGCCCCCGGTGGCATGCACCGTCAGGATCGAGGGCCGCAGGCCCGCGACGCTGCGCGCCGCACCGGCGACGGTGGCGGGGATGTCGTGGAGCTTCAGATCCAGGAAGACCCCGACCCGGTTGGCGCCGCGCACAGCGCTGACCACCTCGGGGCCGTACCGCAGGTACAGCTCCAGGCCCACCTTCACCGTGCTCACGTGAGGTGCGACCGCGGAGGCCCAGGTGGCCGCCGTCTCGATCTCGTTGGCGTCGATCGCGACGGCGATGGGCGCGGAGGGCGCGGTCATTCGGTATCTCCAATCGTGTGCCACCGGCGTTCGGCGCCGGTGCCAGAAAACATCCGTTCGTGCCTTACGTCCGTACTTGCGTCTGTTCTTACGTAAGTACTTTCCGATGCACGTTCACTGTCATGTGCACACCATCAAGGTGTGCGATTCCCCGGATCGGACGCTTCATGCACGCATTCCACGTCACTTCCCCGTAACGGCCACTCAGGCGGCCGTAGGCGCGCGTTCCCCACGAACCCACACGATGGAGCCGGTCGCAGCCAAACGGCCACACAGAGCCATCTCAAAGCCGTTCAGGCAGGTCGGGGCGGTGCGGACCTGTACACAATCCGTCACACGCCAGCTCCGGCCCGGTGGGCGGCCCCCACGATGTCCGAGACCCGGGACACACCCCGTGCGTCCAGTGCCTCGGTGAATTCCCGGAGCACCCGCGTGCAGGCCGAGGGGTCGGAGAAGTTCACCGTCCCCACGGCCACCGCGCTCGCCCCCGCCGCCATGAACTCCAGGACGTCGGTCCCGGTGCGCACCCCGCCCACCCCGATGATCGGCACCTCGGGGAAGGCCTCGTGCACCCGGAAAACACACCCCACGGCGAGGGGACGGATCGCCGGGCCGGACAGCCCGCCCATCCCCCCGGCCACCGCCGGGCGCAGGGTGCGGGTGTCCACGCTCATCCCCCGCAGGGTGTTGATCATGGTCAGCCCGTCGGCGCGGGCGCCGACACAGGCACCCGCCAGCTCCACCACGTCGGGCACGTCCGCGGCGAGCTTGGCCAGGACCGGCACGTCCGAGCGCGCGTGCGAGCGCACCGTCTGCACCACCGTCGCGGCCTGGGCCGCGTCGTCGGCGAAGTGGCGCCCCGCGGGGTCGGCCGGGTTCGGGCAGGACAGGTTGACTTCGATGGCGCCGACCCCCTCAGCCTCCGAGACCCGTCGGGCGAGTTCACCGAACTCGCCCACGCTGGAGCCCGCGATGGACACGATCGCCCGGCCGCCGCGGGAGAGCAGCCAGGGCAGATCGCGTTGGAGGAACACGTCCACCCCCGGCCCCTGCATGCCCGTGGTGCTGAGCATCCCGCTGGGGGTCTCGGCCATGCGCGGTGCGGGCCGTCCCGCGCGCGGCTCCAGCATCAACGACTTGGTGGTGACGGCGCCGATCTCCCCAATGTCGAAGAACTGCGCCAGTTCGCGCCCGGACCCCGCGCACCCGGCGGCGGTAACCACCGGGTTCGGGAGTCGCAGGGAGCCCAGCCTGGTCCTGAGGTCTGCGTTCACGTACCTTCGCTCATCCAATGACGCTGTGGTTGTGCCGGCCGGGCCGGTCAGGCGATGTCGCGGGCCGACTCCGCGGCGAGGGAGGCCCCGGTCCCCTTCCAGCCGGGTGCGCCCAAGGCGTCGAAGGGAATGGTGCCCACGTCGTCGAAGCGCACCTGCTCGCCCCGAAAGACCGGGCCGTCCACGCAGGAGCGCACCATCCGGGTGATGCCGTCCTCCCCCACCACCGGGATCACGCAGGTCATACAGATCCCGATCCCGCACGCCATGGTCTCCTCGACGGCGACCTGAACGGGGATGCCGTGACCGCCCGCCACCTGGGTGACGGCGCGCAGCATCGGCATGGGACCGCAGGCGTAGACGGCGTCGGAGCGGGCCTCCTCGATCACCTTGCCCAGGACGTCGGTGACCCGTCCGCGCGTGCCGAAGGAGCCGTCGTCGGTGGTGAAGGCGGCGGTCTCGGCGATGCGGCGGGCCGTGATGGCGCTGAACACGCGGTCGGCGGAGGCGGCGCCCAACACGAAGTCCACCCGGCAACCCCGCCGGCGCAGCGACTGGGCGAGCGGGAACAGGGGAGCGCTGCCCGAGCCCCCGCCCACGAGCACGCAGTTGACCGGGTCCCGGGGCAGGGGGAAGGGGCGACCGAGGGGGCCGACCACGTCGAGCAGGTCGCGTGATCTTCGCTCGGCCAGCCAGGCGGTCCCGCTGCCACGCACCGCGAACAGGAACTCGACGGTGCCGCCGTAATCCGGTTTGACGTCGTGGATGGCGAAGGGGCGGCGCAGCAGCGTGCTGGAGTGGTCTCCGCCGACCGCCACCGACACGAACTGGCCGGAACGGAAGCGTTCGGCGATGCCCGGTGCGACGACGGTGATGGCGTAGTAGGCGTCCACCCTGCGCACGTTCAGCACGGGGCACCTGGTCTGCACCGGTCCGTTGTCGCTCATGTGTGGTGGTGGCCTCTCTGGAACTCAGGTGTACGGTCCGCGTGTCGCGGGGGATCGGGTCCCCCGCGACACGCGGACTGGTTACAGCCTAGGAGCTCCGGCGGCTCTCCGTGATCGACTGGGCGTGCTCCTGGAGGGAGCGCACCCCGATGTCGCCGCGCACGCGCGCCTCGATCGCCTGGACGGCGGCGGCCAGACCCTGCACGGTGGTGACGCTGGGCACCCCGCGCGCGATGGCCGCGGTGCGGATCTCGTACCCGTCCAGACGCGGACCGGACTGGCCCGCGCTGCCGAACGGGGTGTTGACGATCAGGTCGACCTCACCGTCGTGGATGAGCTGCACGATGGTGGGCTCGCCGCCCGGGCCGGTGCCCGTGCTGTGCTTGCGCACCACGGTGGCGCGGACTCCGTTCCGGCGCAGGACCACGGCGGTGCCCTCGGTGGCCAGGATCTCGAAGCCGAGGTCGGCCAGGCGCTTGACCGGGAAGATCATCGAACGCTTGTCGCGGTTGGCGACCGAGACGAATACCTTGCCCTGGGTGGGCACGTTGCCGTTGACCGCCAGCTGGGACTTGGCGTAGGCGGAACCGAAGTCGGTGTCCAGGCCCATGACCTCACCGGTGGAGCGCATCTCGGGGCCGAGGATGGTGTCGACGCCCTCGCCCTCCTTGTTGATGAACCGGTTGAAGGGCAGCACGGCCTCCTTCACCGACACCGGGGCGTCGGCGGGCAGGTTGCCGCCGTCGCCCTTGGGGGGCAGCATGCCCTCGGCGCGCAGCTCGGCGATGCTGGTCCCGGCCATGACGCGGGCAGCGGCCTTGGCCAGCGGCACCGCGGTGGCCTTGGAGACGAACGGGACCGTGCGGGAGGCGCGCGGGTTGGCCTCGAGGACGTTGAGGACGCCGGAGGCGAGTGCGTACTGGACGTTGAGCAGGCCCCGTACCCCGGTACCACGCGCGATGGCCTCGGTGGAATAGCGGATGCGCTCGATGTCCTCGCTGCCCAGGGTGATCGAGGGCAGGGTGCACGCCGAGTCGCCGGAGTGGATGCCGGCCTCCTCGATGTGCTCCATGACGCCGCCCAGGTACAGGTCCTTGCCGTCGTAGAGGGCGTCGACGTCGATCTCGATAGCGTCGTCGAGGAACCGGTCGATCAGGACCGGGTGCTCGGGGCTGACCTCGGCGTTGCGCTCGATGTAGTCGGCGAGCATCTTCTCGCTGTAGACGATCTCCATGCCGCGGCCGCCCAGCACGTAGGAGGGGCGGACCATGACCGGGTAGCCGATCTCGTCCGCGGCGACCTTGGCCTCGGCGAAGGAGTAGGCCATGCCGTACTTGGGCGCGGGCAGCCCGGCGGCGGCCAGGACCTTGCCGAACTCGCCGCGGTCCTCGGCCAGGTCGATGGCCTCGGGGCTGGTGCCGATGATGGGCACCCCGGCGTCCTTGAGGCGGCGGGCCAGACCGAGGGGGGTCTGGCCGCCCAGCTGGACGATGACGCCGACGACCGGTCCGGCGGCCTGCTCGGCGCGCACGACCTCCAGGACGTCCTCCAGGGTGAGCGGCTCGAAGTAGAGCCGGTCACTGGTGTCGTAGTCGGTGGAGACGGTCTCGGGGTTGCAGTTGACCATGACGGTCTCGAACCCGGCATCGGAGAGCGCGAAGGAGGCGTGGACGCAGGAGTAGTCGAACTCCACGCCCTGGCCGATGCGGTTAGGTCCCGAGCCCAGGATGATGATCTTGGGCTTGTCCCCGGTGGGGACCTCGGTCTCCTCGTCGTAGCTGGAGTACAGGTACGGCGTCTCGGCTTTGAACTCGGCGGCGCAGGTGTCCACGGTCAGGTAAACGGGGTGGATGCCCAGGGCGTGCCGGAGCTCGCGGACGACGTCCTCGGTCTTACCGGTGATCTCGCCGATCTGGACGTCGGAGAAGCCCAGGCCCTTGGCGTCGCGGAGCAGGCCGGCGTCGAGCTTGGGAGCGGTGGCCAGGACGCGGGCCATCTCCTCCAGACGCAGCATCTGGTCCAGGAACCAGGGGTCGATCTTGGTGGACTCGTGCAGTTCCTCGACCGTGGCACCGGCGCGGAAGGCCTGCTGGACCTGGCGCAGGCGGTGCTCGGTGGGTTGGGCCGCCTGGCGCAGGAGCTCGTCCTTGTCGCCGGGACGTCCGGCCCAGGTGAGACCCACGCCCGCCTTCTCCAGTGAGCGCATGGCCTTCTGCAACGCCTCGGGGAAGGACCGGCCGATGGCCATGGCCTCGCCCACCGACTTCATGGTGGTGGTGAGGGTGGGGTCGGCTCCGGGGAACTTCTCGAAGGCGAAGCGAGGCACCTTGACCACGACGTAGTCGAGCGAAGGCTCGAAGCTGGCCGGGGTCTCCTTGGTGATGTCGTTGGGGATCTCGTCCAGCGTGTAGCCGACGGCGAGCTTGGCGGCGATCTTGGCGATCGGGAAGCCGGTGGCCTTGGAAGCCAGCGCCGAGGAGCGGGACACGCGGGGGTTCATCTCGATGACGATGATCCGGCCGGTGGTGGGGTGGACAGCGAACTGGATGTTGCAGCCGCCGGTGTCCACGCCGACCTCGCGGATGACCGCAATGCCGATATCGCGCAGCTTCTGGTACTCGCGGTCCGTGAGGGTCATGGCCGGGGCCACGGTGATGGAGTCACCTGTGTGCACCCCCATGGGGTCGAGGTTCTCGATGGAGCACACGATCACCACGTTGTCGTTGGTGTCGCGCATCAGCTCCAGCTCGTACTCCTTCCAGCCGAGGATGGACTCCTCCAGGAGTACCTCGGTGGTCGGGGAGAGCGCGAGGCCCTGGCTGGCCATCCGGCGCAGCTCGGCCTCGTTGTGAGCGAAGCCCGACCCGGCGCCGCCCATGGTGAAGGAGGGGCGCACCACGACCGGGTAGCTGAGCTCCTCGGCCGAGTCCAGGCACTCCTGGAGGGTGTGGCAGATGCGCGAGCGGGCGGACTCGCCGCCGATGCGCTCGACGATGCCCTTGAAGACCTCGCGGTCCTCACCGGACTGGATCGCCGCGATGTTGGCGCCGATGAGCTCGACGTCGTACTTGGCCAGGATCCCGGCCTCGTCCAGGTCAACGGCGGCGTTGAGCGCGGTCTGTCCGCCCAGGGTGGGCAGGAGCGCGTCGGGGCGCTCCTTGGCGATGATCTTCTCGATCATCTCCGGGGTGATCGGCTCGACGTAGGTGGCGTCGGCGATCTCCGGGTCAGTCATGATCGTGGCCGGATTGGAGTTGACCAGGATGACCCGCAGGCCCTCGGCCCGCAGGACACGGCAGGCCTGGGTGCCCGAGTAGTCGAACTCGGCCGCCTGCCCGATCACGATCGGGCCGGAGCCGATGACGAGGACGGATGAAAGGTCACTACGGCGCGGCATGCTCTGTTCCTCTTACTACTTGGCAGCCGGTGCGGGCTGGGCGGACATCAGGTCGACGAACTCGTCGAAGAGCCCGGCGGCGTCGTGGGGACCCGCGGCGGCCTCCGGGTGGAACTGGACGCTGAACACGGGGCGGTCCAGCAGCCGCAGGCCCTCGACGACCTGGTCGTTGAGGCCGATGTGGCTGACCTCGGCCCGGCCGTAGGGGGTGTCGAAGGGGGTGTCGAGCGGGGCGTCCACGGCGAAACCGTGGTTCTGGCTGGTGATCGCCACCTTCTTGGTGCGGGTGTCGATGACCGGCTGGTTGACGCCGCGGTGGCCGAAGGGCAGCTTGTAGGTGCCCAGACCCAGGGAGCGGCCCAGGATCTGGTTGCCGAAGCAGATGCCGAAGAGCGGCTTGCCCGAGTCCAGGACGCCGCGCATGGCGTTGACCGAGTGGTCTGCGGTGGCGGGGTCGCCGGGGCCGTTGCTGAAGAAAACGCCGTCCGGGTCCAGGGCGAGGATGTCCTCGGCGGTAGCGGAGGAGGGAAGCACGGTGACCTTGCAGCCGCGCTCGGCCAGGCGCTGGGGCGTCATGGCCTTGATGCCGAGGTCGACGGCGGCGACGTGGAAGCGCGCCTGGACGCCCTCGGGCGGCAGGATCTCGTAGGCGGTGTCGGTGCTGACCTCGGCGGCCAGGTCGGAACCGGCCATGCGGGGCTGCTCCAGGATGCGGGCGAGCAGCGCCTTGGGGTCGGTCTCGACGCTGCTGATCGCCGAGCGCATGGCGCCCCGGTCGCGCAGGTGGCGGGTGAGGGCACGGGTGCCGTTCAGAGCGATGCCGACCACGTTCTGGCGGCGCAGCTCCTCGTCGAGGGTGCGCTGGGCACGCCAGTTGGAGGGGATTCGGGCGGGCTCGCGGACGACGTAGCCCGCGACCCAGATCCGACCGGACTCGGGGTCGTCGTCGTTGACCCCGGTGTTGCCGATGTGCGGGGCGGTCATCGCGACGATCTGCCGGTGGTACGAGGGGTCGGTGAGGGTCTCCTGGTAGCCGGTCATCCCGGTGTTGAAGACGGCCTCGCCGAAGGTCTCGCCGGTGGCGCCGAAGGAGCGGCCGTGGAACACACGTCCGTCCTCAAGCACCAGGATCGCCGGGCCGCCGATCTCCTCGGACACGTTTTCCCCCTCTGTCGCGCCAGGACCGGCCTGGGCGTTCACTGCGTTGTCTGTTCTCAATTGATCTTCCCCTCCAGGACGGTGGGCGCGCCACGCAGGAAGGTGGCGCGCACCTGGCCCGGCAGGGTCAGGCCCCGGAACGGGGTGTTGCTGCTCTTGGTGGCCATGGCCTCGCCGTCGACGCCGACCGGCGCCGCGGGGTCGTACAGGACGACGTTGGCGGGCTCACCGACGGCCAGCTCACGGCCGTGTCCGCCGACCCGGCCGATGCGGGCGGGGGCGGTGGACATGCGGTCAGCGACCTGTGCCCAGGTAAGCAGGCCGGTGTCGACCATGGTCTGCTGCACGACCGCCAACGCGGTCTCCAGTCCGACCATTCCCATGGCGGCCGTGGACCACTCGGTCTCCTTGGCCTCCTTGGGGTGGGGGGCGTGGTCGGTGGCGACGATGTCGATCGTGCCATCGGCCAGGCCCTCGCGCAGCGCCTGGACGTCCTCGGCGGTGCGCAGGGGCGGGTTGACCTTGTAAATCGGGTCGTAGCTCTCCACCAGTTCGTCGGTGAGGAGCAGGTGGTGCGGGGTGACCTCGGCGGTGACGTCGCAGCCGCGCTCCTTGGCCCAGCGGATGATGTCCACCGACCCCTTGGTGGAGACGTGGCACACGTGCAGGCGCGAGCCGACGTGCTGGGCGAGCAGGCAGTCGCGGGCGATGATCGCTTCTTCGGCGACCGCGGGCCAGCCGGGCAGGCCGAGGCGGTCAGAGACGCAACCCTCGTTCATCTGGGCGCCCTCGGTCAGGCGGGGCTCCTGGGCGTGCTGGGCGATGACGCCGTCGAAGGCCTTGACGTACTCCAGGGCGCGGCGCATGAGCAGGGCGTCGGAGACGCAGATGCCGTCGTCGGAGAAGACCCGGACCCGGGCTGCGGAGTCGGCCATGGCGCCGATCTCGGCGAGCTGCTGCCCGGCCAGGCCGACGGTGACGGCGCCAACGGGGCGCACGTCGCAGTAGCCGGCCTCGCGGCCCAGCCGCCAGACCTGCTCGACCACGCCGGCGGTGTCGGCGACGGGGTCGGTGTTGGCCATGGCGTGCACGGAGGTGTAGCCGCCCATGGCGGCGGAGCGGGAGCCCGAGGCGACCGTCTCGGCGTCCTCGCGGCCGGGCTCGCGCAGGTGGGTGTGCAGGTCCACGAGTCCGGGCAGGGCGATCAGGCCAGTGGCGTCCACGACCTGCGCGCCCTCGGGGGCCTCCAGGTCGGGGCCGATCGCGGCGATCTTGCCATCGGCGAAGAGCAGGTCGACGGGGTCGCCGCCGAGCGGTCGGGCGCCGCGGATCAGATGCGGTCCGGTGGATTCGGGCATGGGTGTGTCGGCTTTCTCGAGTTCGTGGAGTTCGGTGCTGCGGGCTCGTTGGGGCGCGCAGGGGCGCTGGCCCTCTTAGGAACCGCCGAGCAGCAGGTAGAGCACGGCCATGCGCAGGCTGACGCCGTTGGCGACCTGCTCGGTGACGGTGCAGCGCGGGGAGTCGGCGACCTCGGCGGAGATCTCCATGCCGCGGACCATCGGGCCGGGGTGCATGACGATGGCCTCGGCGGGCATCCGGCCCAGGCGCTCGCCGTCGAGCCCGTAGTTGCGGCTGTACTCGCGCACGGAGGGGAAGAAGGAGTCGCGCATCCGCTCGGCCTGCACGCGCAGCATCATGACGACGTCGGATTTGGGCAGGACCTCGTCGAGGTCATAGGAGACCTCGCAGGGCCAGGTGTTCACCGAGACCGGCAGCAGGGTTGGCGGCGCGACCAGGGTGACGTGCGCGCCCAGGGTGGTGAGCAGCAGCACGTTGGAGCGGGCGACCCGGCTGTGCAGGATGTCGCCGACCACGGCCACCCGCAGCCCTTCCAGGCGGCCGAGGCGGTCGCGCATGGTGTAGGCGTCCAGCAGGGCCTGGGTGGGGTGTTCGTGGGTGCCGTCCCCGGCGTTGAGGACGGACCCGTCCACCCAGTTGGCCAGGCGGTGGGCGGCCCCGGAGGCGCTGTGCCGAATGACGACGGCGTCGGCGCCCATGGCCTGGAGGGTGAGCGCGGTGTCCTTGAGGCTCTCGCCCTTGGAGACGCTGGAGCCCTTGGCCGAGAAGTTGATGACATCGGCGGACAGGCGCTTGGCGGCCAACTCGAAGGAGGTGCGGGTGCGGGTGGAGTCCTCGTAGAAGAGGTTGACCACGGTGCGTCCGCGCAGGGTGGGGAGCTTCTTGACGGAGCGGTCCCCGACCTGGGCCAACTCGGCGGCGGTGTCCAGGATGAGCGTGGCCTCGTCGCGGCTGAGGTCACCGGTGGAGAGCAGGTGGCGCATCAGGCGTCCCCTTCCTTGCTGCCGGCGTTGTCGGCGCTGTCGGCCGTGGTGCCGGTACCGGGGCTTGAAGCAGAACTGGACCGCGGGTCCCGGTACGAGGGCGGCACCGCACGCGAAGCGTGTCCTTTGAGGGCGGTGGCGGGTGACGGGAGGGCGGGCGACGGGCGGGCTTTCGCCGGGCCGAGAAGGACGGCGTCCTGGCCGTCGGTCTCGGACAGCAGGACGGTGACGCCCTCGCGCAGGGAGGTGGGCAGGTTCTTGCCCACGTAGTCGGCTCGGATGGGGAGTTCGCGGTGGCCGCGGTCGACGAGGACAGCGAGCTGGACTGCTCGGGGGCGGCCGAGGTCGCCGAGGGCGTCGAGAGCGGCGCGGACGGTGCGGCCGGAGAAGAGGACGTCGTCGACCAGGACCACAGTGCGGTCGTCGAGGCCGCCGGCGGGGATCTCGGTCTTGCCGAGGGCACGGGCCGGGGCCAGGTGCAGGTCGTCTCGGTACATCGTGATGTCGAGCGAGCCGAAGGGGACGCTGAGGTCCTCGACCTGTTCGATGCGGCGGGCCAGGCGCTCGGCCAGGGGGACGCCGCGCGAGGGGATGCCCAGAAGGGTGACGTGTTCGCCGCCCTTGGTGCGTTCGAGCACCTCGTGGGCGATGCGGGTCAGTGCCCGGTTGATCTCGTTGCCGTCGAGGACGGCTCTGGTGCCTTCGGGTACGTCGGGGGTCTCCGGTACCTCGGAAGCCGGTGCGGGGACGCCAGAACCCGTATCACCTTTGGTTGGTTTTCGCGCACGCAAAGTACTGACTCCTTCCCTGCCTCACAGAACAGGTCGTTAAAGGATGTCGATCGGGCCCACGCTACCAGCGCGGACAGCGGGGGCCTCGGGCGCGTTCCACGCCGCGGGATCATGAATGTGATGCTAGTCACATCCCATGCCATCGATTGCCCAACAAAGGGTATCCGTTTCATGACACTCCGGATTCGCACCCCATTCGGGGGAAACACGAAATTCCCTGTAGGGGCGGGCTTTCCGACCTCGGAACGTGTCCCACTCGCCCCCACTGCTCCCGAAATGAGAGGCGTCTCACCTACGCACGGTTTGGCCACTGATTAGTCGCGTTTCACACCAACAGCTTGACCTGGACACCAGCACCCCTCTACCGTCACTGTCTGTAACCACTACAGGGTGGGGTTGCACCCCGTGACCATCCGCTGGACCGCTCAGGCGGCCCGCCGAGTACGAGCGGACGTCTCCCCCACTCACGCCAGCCACCGTCACGGCCGGGAGCGACAAAAAGATGCCATCCGAATACGCCAAGTCCCTCGGTGCGCGACTGCGTGCCATCCGCACCCAGCAGGGCCTTTCCCTGCACGGGGTGGAGGAGAAGTCCCACGGACGCTGGAAGGCCGTCGTGGTGGGCTCCTACGAGCGCGGCGACCGCGCGGTCACCGTGCAGAAGCTGGCCGAGCTGGCCGACTTCTACGGGGTGCCGATGTCGGAGCTGCTGCCCGGCGGCGCCGCGCCCACACCCCTGGGTCCGACACCCAAGCTGGTCATCGACCTGGAGCGCATGCAGCAGCTTCCGCAGGAGAAGGCCGGTCCTCTCTCCCGCTACGTCGCCACCATCCAGAGTCAGCGGGGTGACTACAACGGGCGAGTGCTGTCCATCCGCCAGGAGGACCTGCGCTCACTCGCGGTCATCTACGACAAGTCGCCCGGCGACCTGACCGAGGAGCTCATCAACTGGGGTGTCCTCGACCCGGAGGCCCGTCGCGCCGTCGACGCCTTCTAGCGAGCCCCCTTCCAGGAGTTCCCTGGAGCAGAACAACGAAGCCGGGCGCCCTCTCAGGGGACGCCCGGCCTTTGTGTGCCAGAAGTCCGCGTGCCCGAAAAGAGTGCGGCCGGGCAAGGGCTTCCCCTCCCCGGCCCGGCCGCACCGCTCCCCGCCGGACGGACCGGCGCGAAGAGTCGAACTCGTGTTCGACTCGCACCAGTTAACACTCCCCGGTCGGGGAACGTCAAGGAAACGCGCGGAAACCGGCGCCCGCGAAGACCAGCGGTGGCGGCCCCGCACGATCTACTCTGGGGGCGTGGCAGCCAGCACTGAGCTCCGTGAACTCGCCCCTCCGGCGTTCACGCACGCCGTCCCCGCCCTACTGGAGGTCTACGAGGCGGCCATGCGCCCGCCGCCCGAGCAACTGCCCGGGCGGGCCGCCGTGATGGGCAGCCACGCCGACTACCCCGGATTCAGGTCCGTGGTGGCGGTCGACGACGGACGCCCTGTCGGCTTCGCCTACGCCTTCCACGGCCGCGAGGGCCAGTGGTGGCACGACGTCGTCATCGAGGGGCTGCACGCGCATGGACACGCGCGGCACATCCGCCGCTACCTGGCCGACCCGTTGGAGATCGCCGAGGTCCACGTACACCCGGACGCGCAGAACCGCGGTGTCGGCCGTTCCCTCCTGCACGCCCTGTGCTCGGGACGGCCGGAGCGCACCGCGGTACTGTCCACGCGCTCGGGCCCCTCAGCGGCGCGCCATCTCTACCGCTCGTGCGGGTTCGTCGAGGTGCTGGAGTCCTTCTCGTTCCCCGGCACCCCGGACCAACCCTTCTCGATCATGGCCGCTCGGCTGCCGCTCGTCGGACCCGGTGCCCCGCCACCTCGCGGTAGATCTCCCTGGTGGCCGTGGACTGGTTGAACGTGATGAAGTGGATGCCCGGGGCACCCTCGGACAACAGCCGCTCGCACATGCGCTGGGCGTGCTCGATCCCGAAGGCGCGCACCGCCTTCTCGTCCTCGGCGAGGCGCTCGAAGCGCGCGGCCAGATCGCGCGGGAACGGCGCTCCGGAGAGCTTCTCCGACCGCGGGATCGAGGCCATCTTCACCACCGGGAAGACCTCGGGGATGATCGGCACCTCGCAGCCGCGCGCGGCCACGCGGTCGCGCAGGCGCAGGTAGTCCTCGGGGTCGAAGAACATCTGGGTGATGGCGTAGTCGGCGCCCGCCTCGCACTTGCGCACGAAGTGGTCGGTGTCGGTCTCCACGTCGGCCGAGCGCGGGTGCTTGTAGGGGAAGGCGGCCACGCCCACCGAGAAGTCCCCGCTCTCCTTGAGCAACCGGACCAGGTCCTCGGCGTAGGTGAGCCCTTCGGGGTGCCTGACCCACTCCCCGTCGGGGTCGCCGGGCGGGTCCCCGCGCACGGCCAGCATGTTGGACACGCCCGCGTCGGCCAGACGGCCGATGAGGTGGCGCAGCTCGGCGACGGAGTGGTCCACCAGGGTCATGTGCGCGACCGGCATCAGGGTGGTGTCAGTAGCGATGCGCTCGGTGGTCTCCACCGTGAGGTCGCGGGTACCGCCGCCGGCACCGTAGGTCACGGAGACGAAGGACGGGCCGAGGGCCTCGATCTCGCGGATCGCACGCCACAGCCGCTCCTGGGACCTGGCGTTGCGGGGCGGGAAGAACTCGAAGGAGAACATCGGCTCGCCCGAGTCGAGGAGGTCACGGATATGACGCGGCCTGGAGGCCGGGGTTCGGGGCGCCACGGGGCGGGTCGGTGCAGCGAGCATGCCTCCAACTTTAAGCGAGCCCCCCTGACCCCCGGACACTGCGTCCCACCTTGTGAGACCAAAGACAAGACTGCCTCTCATTTCTCATCATGCGAGACGAAAAATCAGACATAAAGAATAATCATTCCACGCAACGGACAAAGGTAGTCTCGGGATCCGCGCACCCAGGGTCACGGGCCGTTTCCCCGAACCCGGGGCGCACCTGCTCAGGCAGCCGATAATGTGCAGGGTATGGCCGCTTCCTCATCTTCCTCAGCTCTCTCAGCCGTGTCCGTCATCCGCTCCGACGTGGACCGCGAACTCTCCTCCTTCTGCGCCTCACACCGCGGGCTGCTGCTGGAGATCGGGGAGGAACTGGCCCCGGCGATGGACTCCCTGGAGGCGATGGTCTCCGGAGGCAAGCGCCTGCGCCCCACCTTCGCGTACTGGGGGTGGCGCGGGGCGGGCGGTGCCGCCGGCGACGAGCGCATGGTCCGGGCCGCCGCCTCCCTGGAGTTCCTCCAGGCCTGCGCACTGGTCCACGACGACGTGATCGACAACAGCGACACCCGGCGCGGGGCCCCTGCCACGCACAAGCGCATGGCCAAGCTCCACGCCGACCAGGGCTGGGGCGGGGACAGCGAGGAGTTCGGCCAGGGCGCCGCGATCCTCATCGGCGACCTGTGCCTGGCCTGGTCCGACGAGATGTACCAGGCGAGCGGTTTCTCGCCGCAGACCCTCCAGGGCGGTCGGCCCCCCTTCGACGCGATGCGCACCGAGGTGATGGCCGGCCAGTACCTGGACACCCTGGAACAGGTCCGGGGCACCGCCACCCGCGAGGCCGCGCTGCGGGTGATGCGCTACAAGGCGGCGAAGTACACGGTGGAGCGGCCGCTGCACCTGGGTGCCGCCCTGGCCGGGCGCGGCGAGGAGCTGGCCGGGGTCTACACCGACTACGGCATCCCGCTGGGGATCGCCTTCCAGCTGCGCGACGACGTGCTCGGCGTGTTCGGCGACCCCTCCACCACGGGCAAGCCCGCCGGTGACGACCTGCGCGAGGGCAAGCGCACCCTGATCGTGGCCGAGACGCTGTCCCGCTCCGGCGCGGCCGACGCTGAACGCTTCCTGAGCTTGCTGGGCACGCCGGACCTCTCGGTGGAGTCGGTGGAGTGGATGTGCGGGCTGATCGAGTCCTCCGGCGCACTGGCCGCCTGTGAGTCGATGGTCTCCGAGTACGCGGAGCGGGCGGTGGCCGCCCTGGACAGCCCGGAGCTGGACGAGTCCGCCCGCGGCCCGCTCGGCGACCTGGTCGTGGCCGCGACCCGGCGCTCCCACTGATCCCTCGGCATTCGGGCCGCTAGAACCCGACACCCGAACCCCCGAAGCCCCTAGGGGTCACCCCTGAGGGCTTCGGGGGTTTTCCCATGCTTTTTCCGGTTGCGCCGCCTGTCCGGTTCCGGCTTGAATCTGAAGTCACGATAGATCTCGAAACCGGAGTGCTGCCATGTCCAGAACCACCGCCGTGCTCGGGCCGACCGACTCGGCCGAGCGGGCGCTCGCACCCGACCTCGCCCGCGGCTTCATGCTGTTGTTCATCGCCCTGGCCAACACGGTCTGGTACCTGTGGGCGGCGCCGAGCACCGGAACCACCATGCATCCGGAGCCCGAGGGCGCCCTCGACAGCGCCGCGCAGTTCTTCACGGTCGTCGCCGTGGACATGCGCAGCTACCCGATGTTCGCCTTCCTGTTCGGCTACGGCATGGTGCAGCTGGCCCGGCGCCAGGAAGCCGCCGGGGCGAGCGTGCGCAGCGTCAACGCCCTGCTGCGCCGACGCAACCTGTGGCTGCTGGTCTTCGGTTTCTTCCACGCCCTGCTGCTGTGGATGGGCGACATCCTCGGGGCCTACGGCCTGACCGGTCTGGTGCTGGGGTGGCTGTTCTTCCGTCGCAAGGACGTGACCCTGCTCGTATGGAGCGGTGTACTGACCGCACTGATGGCGCTGCTGGCCGCGCTCAGCCTCCTGGCCCTGCCGTTCGTCAGTGACTCCGGCACCGGCTCGGGCGCCCCGGCGGGCTTCGACCTGAGCCAGGCCGCGGCCAACATCGGCGACCCGTCCTTCCTGTCCGCCGCGCTGCAGCGGGTGACGACCTGGCCGCTGGTCACCGTCGGCCAGGGGCTGCTGGGACTGGCGGTCCCCACGGCGATCCTGCTCGGTTTCTGGGCGGCGCGCCGCGGCTTCCTGGAGCAGCCCGGACAGCACCTGAAGGCGCTGCGCCGGACGGCCGTGGTCGGCATCTCGGTAGGCTGGCTGGGCGGACTGCCCATGGCCCTGGCCCAGACCGGGGTCTGGGACCTGACCGCCGCGCAGGGGCAGATGCTGACCATGCCGCACATGCTGACCGGCTTGTTCTGCGGCGTGGGCTACGTGGCCCTGATCGCCCTGGTCGCGCACCGGCTCCAGGAGCGCGGGCGGCCCCGGGGCCCGGTGGTGACCGCCCTGAGCGCCACCGGCAAGCGCTCACTCAGCGCCTACCTGGCCCAGTCGGTGCTGTGCGCGCCGATCCTGGCCGCCTGGGGACTGGGGCTGGCCGAGCACATGTCCTCGTGGACGATGTTCCTGTACGCGATCGCCGTGTGGCTGGTCACGGTGGCGGTTGCCTACGCCCTGGAACGCTCGGGTCGGCGCGGACCGGCGGAGGTCCTGCTGCGCAAGCTGGCCTACCGGAAGCCGTCCGGCGCGGTCGGAGCGGCAGGAGCGCCCGCGTCACCGGGGTCGCCCGGAACGGGCGGAGCGGCGGAGCGGGGCGTTCCGGAGAGTGCGCACCAAGAGCGCACCACCCCCTGACCGGAAGCCGCAAAAAGGGGCGCGCCGATGAGCGCTCGACGGCCGGTCATACCCCAGGATGGGTTTTCATGGGCGACGAACACATGACAAACCACACCATAGGGGTGACCGGGGCCACTGGTGCGCTGGGCGGGCGTGTGGCCGCGCGGATCGCCAGGCTCGGGTTGGCGCAGCGCCTCATCGTGCGCGACATCAACCGGGCGCCGGAGTACCCGGAGAGCAGCGCGGCGATGGCGACCTACGAGGACACCGCCGCCTTCGAGCGGGCCTGCCGCGGCGTGGACACGCTCTTCCTGGTCTCGGCGACCGAGTCCGAGGACCGAGTGGAGACCCACCTGAGCGCGGTGGACGGGGCGGTCCGCGCCGGGGTGTCCAGGATCGTGTACCTGTCGTTCCTCGGTGCGGGCCCGGCGTCCACGTTCACCTTCGCCCGCACGCACTTCTTCACGGAGGCGCACATCCGGTCGACGGGTGTCTCGTACACGTTCCTGAGACCCAGCCTGTACCTGGACCTGCTGCCCCACTGGGTGGACGACGAGGGCGTGGTGCGCGGACCGGCCGGGGACGGCAGGGTCGCGTGGGTCTCGCGGGACGACGTGGCGGACGTAGCCACGGCCGTGCTGACCGACCCCGTGGTGGTGGCCGCCTCCGAGGAGACGACCTACGACGTGACCGGGCCCGAGGCCCTGTCGGTGGGCGCCACCGTGGCGAAGCTGGGCCGACTGACCGGCCGGAGCATCCGGTACGTGCCCGAGACTTGGGAGGAGGCGCTGGAGTCGCGCCGGAAGACCGGGGCCGCCGAGTGGGAGATCGAGGGTTGGGCCTCCTCGTACTCGGCGATCGCGACCGGGGAGATGGACGTGGTCGCCACCACCGTCCCCGACCTGACCGGGCATCCCGCACAGTCGATAGAGGGCTTCCTGCGCCGCCATCCGAGCGCGCTCTCCCACGTCGCGGTCTGACCGCGGCCCTGCTTCTTCTCGCCACCGCCGTGCCCCGTGCGCGGCGGTTCCGTCTTCTCCGGCCCCGCGCTCCCCGGCCGTGTTCCCTCCCCGGCGCCACTTGACCTCAACATTAGTTGAGGAAGCACTCTGGGTTCCGGGGGAACGACTCCCGAGAAGGAGTGTGGTGGACATGCGCGCGGTACGAGTGGACGAGTTCGGCGGCCCGGAGGTACTGGTCGTCCGGGAGGTGCCCGCCCCGGTACCGGGCCCCGGCCAGGTACTGGTGGAGGTGAGCGGCGTCAACATCATCTACCTGGACACCCTCATCCGATCCGGGTTGGCCGAGGACCACTTCCCGGTCACCCCGCCGTACGTGCCCGGCGGGGGTGTGTCGGGCAGGGTCGTGGAGGTGGGACCGGGGACGGACCCGGCGTGGCTGGGCGCGCAGGTCGTCGGGGAGACGGGGGAACCGGACACGGCGGACGACCGGGCCAGGCTGCCGGTTGACGGCTACGCCGAGCGGGCGGTGGTCCACGAGGACGCCCTGGTCAGGGTGCCCGAGGGCATGAACACCGCTGACGCCCTCGCGTTGATGATCGACGGGGCGACCGCCCTGACCCTGGAACGAGCCGCCCGGTTCACCCCTGACTCCTGGGTCCTGGTGCTGGCCGCCACCGGGGGCGCGGGCAGCCTGGTGGTCCAGTTGGCCCGGCTCGCGGGGGCCCGGGTGATCGGTGCGGCCAGGGGCCCGGAGAAACTGGCCCTGGCCCGGGAACTCGGCGCCGAGGAGACGGTGGACTACTCCGAACCCGGCTGGACGAAGCGGGTCACCGAGATCACCGGAAAGGGGGCGGACGTGGTGGTCGACGGTGCGGGAGGGGCCCTGGGCACCGCCGCCTTCGCCCTCACCGCCGACGGCGGCCGATTCGTCAGCTACGGGACCGCCAGCGGTGAGTTCGCCGAGGTCGACGAGGCGGAGGCCGAGCGCCGCGGGATCACCGCCCTGGGCCTGTTCGACCTGGACCCGCCGGACGGGGCGGGGCACAGGGACCTGGTCCGGCTGATCCTGGAGGAGGCCCGGGCCGGACACGTCCGGCCGCACGTGGGGCTGACCCTACCGCTGGAGCGTGCCGCCGAGGCGCACGCCGCCCTGGAGGGACGCCGGGTGCTGGGCAAGGTCCTACTCGTTCCCTGACCGGGCGGCCCGGGCCGCGACCCCGCCCAGGAGGAGTTCGCCTTCGTCGCGCTGTTCGTGCCCTACCCGTCCTCGGCCTTCGTCCCGGTGGAAGGGCTGCCGTCCTTCCTGCGGGGGCTCGCCGAGCACCAGCCGGTCACCCTGGCCATCGAGGCCCTGCGCGAACTCACCTCCGGGGCGCCCGTCGGCGACCAGGCCACCGTGCTGGCGCTCTGGCCGGGGGGCTCACCCTGGCCGCCCTGGCGCTGACTCCGTGGCTGTTCCACCGGGCCGGACGGCGCTGACCCGAATCCCGCTCTGGCCAATCTGACTATGGATATGTATAGTCAGCACGCACCAGCCAACCGGGGAGGGCAGTCATGATCGAAGCCGTCATCGTCGACGCGGTCCGCACACCCGTCGGGCGGGGCAAACCGAACGGGGCCCTGCACGACGTCAACTCCGTGGACCTGCTCGCGCACAGCCTGCGCGCGCTCGTGGACCGCACTGGGATCGACCCGGCTGTGATCGACGACGTCATCGGCGGGGTCGTCACCCAGGTCGGCGAGCAGGCCTTCAACATCACCCGCCGCGCCCTGCTCGCCGCCGGGTACCCCGAATCCGTGCCGGGCGTCAGCGTGGACCGCCAGTGCGGCAGCAGCCAGCAGTCACTGCACTTCGCCGCGCAGGGCGTGATGTCGGGCGCCTACGACGTGGTCGTGGCCGCCGGGGTGGAGTCCATGGGCCGGGTGCCGATGGGGGCCAACCTGACCGGCTCTGACGACCCCCTCGGCGAGGGCTTCCGCGCCCGCTACCCCGAAGGGTGGGTCGGCCAGGGGATCTCCGCCGAACTCATCGCCGCCAAGTGGGACCTGCCCCGCACCCGGCTGGACGAGTTCGCCCTGACCAGCCACGCCAGGGCCGCCGAGGCCACCAAACGAGGCGCCTTCGACACCCAGCTCACCCCGCTGGCCGGGCTCACCCGGGACGAGGGGATCCGCGAGGGCGGGGATCTGGGCACCCTGGCCCGACTGCACCCCGCCTACTACGACGAGGCCACCGGGCGCCGCTTCCCGCAGATCGACTGGAAGGTGACCGCGGCCAACGCCAGCCCTCTCAGCGACGGAAGCGCGGCCGTGCTCGTGATGAGCCGCAGCCGCGCCGAGGAGCTGGGGCTGACCCCGCTGGCCCGCTTCCACTCCTTCGCGGTGGCCGCCGACGACCCGCTGTACATGCTCACCGCCATCATCCCGGCCACCGAGAAACTGCTCGCCCGCGCGGGGCTGACCCTGGCCGACATCGACCTGTTCGAGGTCAACGAGGCCTTCTCCCCCGTGGTGCTGGCCTGGGCCGACGAGCTGGGCGCCGATCTGGGCCGGGTCAACGTCAACGGCGGCGCCATTGCGATCGGCCACCCGCTCGGTGCCAGCGGTGCCCGCCTGGCTACCACCCTCACCCACGGCCTGCACGAGCACGGCGGCCGCTTCGGGCTCCAGGTGATGTGTGAGGCGGGCGGACTGGCCAACGCCATGGTCGTCGAACGCCTCTGACCGGTCCCACCGCCCGGGCACGATGCCCGGGCCGCCCAGAACGTGCCGTCGCCCCGAGGGCGGCCTCCCGCAGGGGCCACGGCACACACAGCACGGCCCCGGAACCCCTTCTCGGGTTCCGGGGCCGTGGCAGTGTCGGTCAGGTGTTGTCGACGCGGGCGGTCAGCCGGGCCTTGAGCGCGTTGGCCGCCGCCCGGGGGTCCTCGGCCTCGGTGATCGCGCGCACCACGACCACCCGGGTGGCCCCGGCGCTCAGTACCCGGTCGATGTTGGTGAGGTCAATACCGCCGATCGCGAACCACGGCCGGTCGGTGTCCAGCGCAGCGGCGCGCTCCACCAGTTCGAGCCCGGCCGCCGGACGCCCCGGCTTGGTCGGGGTCGCCCAGGTCGGGCCCACGCAGAAGTAGTCGCTCCCGGGCTCCTCCGCGGAACGCGCGGCCGCCTCGGGGTCGTTGTTGGACCGGCCGATAACCGGATCGGCGCCGACGATGTCGCGGGCCATCGGCACCGGCAGGTCGCGCTGGCCCAGGTGCAGGACGTCGGCGCGCACCGCGCGGGCGATGTCGGCGCGGTCGTTGACCGCGAGCATGGCCCCGTAGCGCTCGCACGCCTCCCGCATGGTCTCGAGCGCGGCCAGCTCCTGGCGGGCCTCCAGGCCCTTGTCCCGGAGCTGGATGATGTCCACTCCCCCAGCCAGGGCGGCGTCCGCGAACTCCGCGAGATCACCGCGCTCGGTCCGGGCGTCGGTGCACAGGTACAGAAGGGATGTGTCCAGGCGCTTGCGCAGGCTGGTTCCGTGGCTGGTCCTCACACCATCCACCCTAGGCCCTGGAGCACCAGCGGCCTAGGGCAGTCTCCACGGCAAGTCGCTGGAACGCCGTGCTCCGTACGACTAGAAAGCCATACTCTGGGCCCGGCGGCGCACCTCGGTGCCCCGGTTCTCGCGCATGGCCTGGATCGGCGTGCCCGGCAGGGTGTCGTCCGGGGTGAACAGCCAGCGCAGGGCCTCCTCGGTGGAGAAACCGGCGTCGGTGAGCAGCACAATGGTGCCCGGCAGGCCCTTGACCAGGTCATCGCCGTCCAGGAAGGCAGCGGGGATGGAGAGCTCACCGGCGCGGACCACGCCCATCAGGCGGTTCTCACGGATGTAGGTCTTGATCCGGTTGGGGCTCACGCCCAGCGGCCTGGCCGCCTCGCGCAGGGTCAGCCATTCGCCGACGAGTTCGTCGAGTTCACGATCGCTTTGTGTCACCTCACCAATCTGCCACACCCTGCCGCTTCCCGGAGACCATCGGGCGGCGTGGGAGGCGTCCGTCTCGGAGATCCCCACCACTCCCCGCTGGACGTCCTCCCCTAGGATGGAGGCTGAACAGACACGTCCCGCGGGAGCCGGGTGGACCCGGCTGAGAGGGAGGCTCACCGCTTCCGACCGCACGAACCTGATCCGGGTCATGCCGGCGAAGGGAGTGGAATACGGCGCCATGCGCACCTTCGAAGTTCCTTCTCACGAACAGATTCGTCCTACCAATACCGTCGTGGTGATCGGCGGCGGAGTCATCGGGCGGGTCACCGCCTGGCGGGCCGCACAGCGCAGCCTGGCCGTCACCCTGGTCGAACCCGACCCGGTCACCGAGCCCTCCGACGCCCGCGCCTCCTCGACCGTCGCGGCTGGCATGCTCACCCCCGCCACCGAAGCGGTGTTCGGGGAGGAGGAGCTGATGGAGTTCGGCGTGCGCTCCGCACGCCTGTACGACGACTTCGTCACCGAACTCCAGGAAGCCAGCGGTGTCGACGTCGGCCACCGGCGCACCGGGACACTGCTGGTCGCCTTCGACCGCGACGACCTGGCGGTCCTGACCGACCTGCACGCCCTCCAACAGCGCCTGGGCATCGCCACCGAACGACTCACCAGCCGCGAGTGCCGACGCCTGGAGCCCACACTCGCCCCGGGTGTGCGCGGCGGGGTACTGGCCCCCGAGGACCACTCCGTGGACCCGCGCAGGCTGCTGCTGGCGCTGGCCCAGGCCGGTGAGCAGGCGGGGGTGCGCGAGATCGCCGGACACGCCGAGGAGGTCACCTCCCCCGGCCCCGACGGCGCCCGGCTGGGCGTGCGCCTGGCCGACCCGCCACCACCCTCAACGGACGCCTACGGCGCAGTACCTTTTATTCTCCCCGCCGATCAGGTCGTCCTGGCCGCGGGCTGCTGGGGCGACCGCGTCAAGGTACCCGAGCCGGTGGTGCCACCGCTGCGCCCGGTCAAGGGACAGCTGCTGCGCGCTCGGGTCCCGGCCGGGGAACCCTCGCTGGTCAACCGCACCGTACGCGGCCTGGTCCGCGGCTTCCCGGTGTACCTGGTGCCCCGGGGCGACGGCGAGGTGATCGTGGGCGCGACCCAGGAAGAGCTGGGCCACGACACCTCCCTGACCGTGGGCGGGCTCTGGCAGGTCCTTCGGGACGCGCGCGAACTCGTCCCGGGGGTGAGCGAGCTGGAGATCACCGAGACCTGTGTGGGGCTGCGGCCGGGCTCGCCCGACAACGAACCCCTGCTGGGGCCCACCCGGGTTCCCGGCCTGCACCTGGCCGCCGGGCACTTCCGGCACGGGGTGCTGCTCGCCCCGGTGACCGGCGAGGTCATGGCCGAGGCCCTGGTCACCGGCGCGCTTCCCCCGTACGCGCGCCGGTTCGCCGCCGACAGATGGACGTGGGAGTAGGAGACGTGGGAGAAGCAGTGGAACTGATCATCAACGGCCAGGCCCAAGAGACCGCGGCGGCCACGGTGGAGGCAGTCGTGCGCGACCTGACCTCGGCCGGGAACGGCGAGATCCGCGGCGGGATCGCGGTGGCCGTCAACGACGAGGTGGTGCCCCGCGCCGTGTGGGCGGACACCACGCTGGCCGCAGGCGACCGCGTGGACGTACTCACCGCAGTTCAGGGAGGCTGACAGCCATGTCCGAAACGACCATCACACGCACCACTGGCGACACACCGGCTTCCGGAAGCGCGGTACCCCTCGAGGACCCGCTGGTCATCGCTGGGGTCTCCTTCGGCTCGCGGCTGATCACCGGCACCGGCGGGGCACCCTCCCTGGAGGTCCTGGAGGAGGCCCTGCTGGCCTCGGAGACCGAACTCACCACCGTGGCGATGCGCAGGATCACCCCGGGCACTCAGGGTTCGGTGTGGGACGTCCTGGAGCGCAACGAGATCCGGCCGCTGCCCAACACCGCCGGTTGTTTCACCGCCACCGACGCCGTGCGCACCGCCCGGCTGGGGCGTGAGGCCCTGGGCACCGACTGGGTGAAGCTGGAGGTGGTCGCCGACGAGCACACCCTCTTGCCCGACCCCGTGGAGCTACTGGACGCCGCCGAGGCGCTCGTCGACGACGGTTTCACCGTCCTGCCCTACACCAACGACGACCCCGTGCTGGCGCGCCGCCTGGAGCAGCTGGGCTGCGCCGCCGTCATGCCACTGGCCGCACCGATCGGCTCGGGGCTGGGGATCCGCAACCCGCACAACCTGGAGCTCATCGTCGAGCAGGCCAACGTCCCGGTGATCGTGGACGCGGGCATCGGCACCGCGAGTGACGCCGCCCTGGCGATGGAGCTGGGCTGCGACGCGGTGTTGTTGGCCACGGCCGTGACCCGCGCCCAGGAGCCGGTGCGCATGGCCGCCGCGATGCGCGACGCCGTCCGGGCCGGGCGCGGAGCCCGACTGGCCGGCCGCATCCCGGTCCGCAGGCATGCCCAGGCCTCCAGCCCCGACGTCGTCTGAGCGAACACGCAGCCGATCCCGCGGTAGGAAGTCGGGGATATCAGAGCCCGGGAGGACGCGCGGGCAAAGAGAAGTCCAGCGCGGCGTCACGGCCGGGTTTGGCTCCGTCCCCTACCGTGGGAGGGGTGTATGTGCCGCCCGCGGCACCGCACCGACAGACCGCCCAGGCGCGAACGTCCCACGCCGATGACCTCGTCGGTTTCCATGACGGTGGACACAGGGGCGCCGCGACCGTGAACAGCGGGGCAGGACCTGACACCGTATTCCGCTATCGTGGCGGTTCGACACCAGGTGTCGGGTACGCGCCACCGGCCGCGACCGCCCGCGCTCCCCGCAGCAAGGACACTACTCCGCCGTGGACATGACGACTTCCGACCCGCTAGTAGGCGCGACGCTGGACCGTCGCTACTTCGTCGAGTCAAGGATCGCCGGTGGCGGCATGGCGACGGTGTACGTCGCCCACGACCTCAGACTGGACCGACGTCTGGCTCTGAAGGTCATGCACCCCTCCCTGGCCCAGGACCCCACCTTCGTTCAGCGCTTCATCAACGAGGCCCACTCGGTCGCCAAGCTCTCCCATCCCAACGTCGTGCAGGTCTTCGACCAGGGTGAGGACCAGGGACACGTCTTCCTGGCGATGGAGTACGTGCCCGGCCAGACCCTGCGTGACCTGCTCAAGGACCGCGGACGACTGGCCCCGAAGCAGGCCCTGAACTTCATGGCCTCGGTGCTGGCCGCGCTGGGCGCCGCCCACCAGGCCGGCATGGTGCACCGCGACGTCAAGCCCGAGAACGTCCTGATCAGCAAGGACGGCCGGGTCAAGGTGGCCGACTTCGGTCTAGCCCGCGCGGTGGAGCAGTCCAACCAGGGACTGACCCGCACCGGCACGCTCATGGGCACCGCCGCCTATCTGGCGCCCGAGCAGATCGAGAAGGGCGTGGCCGACGCGCGCAGCGACGTCTACGCCGCGGGCATCATGCTCTACGAGCTGCTCACCGGCGGGCAGCCGCACACCGGTGAGACGCCGATCGCGATCGCCTACCAGCACGTGAACGAGGACGTTCCGCGGCCCTCGCACTTCCTGCCCAACCTGCCCGCCGATGTGGACGCGCTGGTCACCAAGGCCACCGAGCGCGACCCGAAGTACCGGCCGAGCAACGCGGGGCAGTACCTGGCCAAGGTCCTGGACGTCCTGCGGACCCTGCCGGACACCGTCACGGGCGCGGCCGCGGGCGCCCCGCTGGCCCCCGTGGCACCGCAGGCGAACTCCGCGGCCACCATGACCGCGCCCCAGCTGATCGCGGGCGGCGCCGGTCCGGGTACCGAGAACGCCACCATGGTCGTGGACATGAACGGCGCCGACCTGCCGCCGGTCGAGTACGACGACGGGTACGACGACTACCCCGAGGAGGGCAGGTCGTGGTTCTCGCGCAACCGCATGCTGGTGGTCGGCGCGGCCGCCATGGCCCTGGTCGTGGGTGTGGCGGGCTGGTGGTTCCTCCTCGGCCAGTTCGAGTCCGTCCCGGACGTGGTGGGGGCGAGCCCCGAGGCCGCCAGTGAGCAGATCCGCGGCGCCAGGCTGGTCTTCGAGCTGTCCGACGAGACTGTCTACAGCGACGAGGCCGACGCCGGTCAGGTCGGCAAGACCGACCCCGAGGTCGGCGAACGCCTATCTCCCGGCGACGAGGTGACGGTGTTCCTGTCCAAGGGGCCGCAGGAGGTGTCCATGCCCAACCTGGTGGGCGACGACTTCGCCAACGCGGTCAAGGCCCTGGAGGACCTCGGTTTCGACGAGGGCAACATCGTCCAGGAGAAGCAGGACTCCCCGGACAACGCCCCGGGTGAGGTGCTCGCCACCAGCCCCGAAGCGGGTGCGGAGGCCGACCGCGAGGGCACGGTGACGCTCACCGTCAGCAGCGGCATCCCGGTGCCCAGCCTGGCCGGGGAGACCCGGGAGGACGCAGAGGAGACCCTCAACGACCTGGGCCTGACGGTCGAGGTGGTCGAGGAGGAGAGCGAGAGCATCGACGAGGGCACGGTGATCAGCCAGAGCCCGGACACCGGTACCAACGTCGGTCCCGGCGCCACCGTCACCCTGACCGTGTCCAGCGGTCCGCCCGAGGTCGAGATCCCCGACGTGATCGGTGATTCCATCCGCGACGCCCGCGACGCCCTGGAGGACGCCGGATTCGAGGTCGAGGTCGAACGGATCTTCGGCGGCCGCAGGATCGGCCACCAGTCGCACACCGGCACCGCCCCAGAGGGCACCAAGATCAAGATCACCGCCACCCCTGGCGGCATCGGCCTGGGCGACCTCGACGACGACGATGACGATGACAGACGCGGGAACGGCAACGGCCGCGGCAACAACTGATCCGGCGGTCAGCCGCGCAAAGCGGACCTGAGCAACCGCGGCCCCTCTTCCCCTGTGCGGAAGGGGGGTCGCGCGCTATCGTCAGCGGCATGAGCGGCGACGAGATCCGGGTACTGGTGGTGGACGACCACCCGATGTGGCGTGAAGCGGTGGCGCGTGACCTGACCGAGGCAGGCCTCACGGTGGTGGGGACGGCGGGCGACGGCGCCAAGGCGCTGCGGATCGCCCCCGCGGTGCGGCCCACCCTGGCCGTGGTGGACCTGCACCTGCCCGACACCAACGGCGTGGAACTGACCGCGGCCCTGGTGGCGCTGGCCGAACCCCCTCGGGTCCTGGTGCTGTCGGCCAGCGGAGAGAGCGACGACGTGTTGGCCGCGGTCAAGGCCGGTGCCACCGGCTACCTCGTGAAGTCCGCCGGGCGCGAGGAGCTCCTGGACGCCGTCCGGCGGGTCCACACCGGGGAAGCGGTCTACACGCCCGGGCTGGCCGGTCTGGTGCTCGGCGAGTACCGGCGGCTGTCGGCCCAGGAGAAGCCTTCCGATGACGCGCCGGTGCTGACCCCGCGCGAGACCGAGGTGCTGCGGCTGGTCGCCAAAGGGCTGGCGTACAAGCAGATCGCGCGCCGCCTCACTATCTCCCACCGCACGGTCCAGAACCACGTCCAGAACACCCTCACCAAACTGCATCTGCACAACCGGGTGGAACTGGTCCGCTACGCCATCGACCGGGGCTTGGACGAATGACCCCGGCGGGATCTCCCCTTCGGCACTGCCGGACACAGCCGCGGTGTGGTGGCCTTGGTTTCGCCTCTACGGGTGTTACGGAAAGCCGGGTGTCAGAAAGTCCGGAGTTTCGGAAAGCTTCTTTGCGCAGGGGTTGGCCCGGGGAGCCCGGGCCCACTATGGTCTAGACCATATGGCGCCTTGCGCCGTGAACACCCACAACGTCGAGGAGAAGTCGTATGCGAGTCGGGGTGCTGACCGGCGGTGGAGACTGCCCTGGTCTGAACGCGGTCATCCGCGCCGTGGTCCGGAAGGGCATCAAGGACTACGGGTACGAGTTCATCGGCTTCCGGGACGGCTGGCGCGGCCCCCTGGAGGGCGACACCATGCCCCTGGACATCAGCGCCGTGCGCGGCATCCTCCCGCGCGGCGGCACGATCCTGGGCTCCTCCCGCACCAACCTGATGAAGATCGAGGGCGGTGTCGAGCGGGTCAAGGACAACATGGCCGGGCTGGGCGTGGACGCCCTGATCGCCATCGGCGGCGAGGACACCCTGGGTGTGGCCCGCCAGCTGCACGACCGCGGCGTCAACGTCGTGGGCGTGCCCAAGACCATCGACAACGACCTCAACGCCACGGACTACACGTTCGGGTTCGACACCGCGGTCAACATCGCCATGGAGGCGATCGACCGCCTGCACACCACGGCGGAGTCGCACCACCGCGCCCTCGTCGTGGAGGTCATGGGCCGCCACGCCGGGTGGATCGCCCTGCACTCGGGCATGGCCGCGGGCGCCAACGTCATCCTCATCCCCGAGCGCCCGTTCGACATGGACGAGGTCGTCAAGCACGTCGAGAGCCGCTTCGAGACCCAGTACGCCCCCATCCTCGTGGTCGCCGAGGGCGCCCACCCCAAGGCGGGGCAGCTGGAACTGGCCACCGGCGAGAAGGACTCCTTCGGCCACGTGCGCCTGGGCGGTATCGGCCAGACCCTGGCCGAGGAGATCGAGAAGCGCACCGGCAAGGAGTCCCGCTCGGTCGTGCTGGGCCACGTCCAGCGCGGCGGCACCCCCACCGCCTTCGACCGGGTGCTCGCCACCCGCCTGGGCGTGAACGCCATCGAGGCCGTGCACGACAAGTCCTTCGGCAAGATGGTCGGCCTGCAGGGCACCGACGTCGTGCGGGTGGACCTGGCCGAGGCCACCGACACCCTCAAGACCGTTCCCGCGGAGCGCTACGAGGAGGCCGAGGTCTTCTTCGGCTAGCCACTCCCGCCCTCTGTCGCGGCCCCTTCCCGCCCGGGGAGGGGCCGCGGCCGTGTCCGGGGTCTCACCTCGGGACGGGCGGGACCGGGAATGGACCGAGCGGTCCGGGGATTGTTCGATACTGGAAGGCATCGTCCTTTCGCGAAACCCAGGCATCACCCTCCGGAGGTAGCACCATGTCCGCGTCGCTGGAGTCCGCGCCGCTCCCCGTAACCGAGGTCGGAGCCGACGCCGGGCTCGGCGAGCTCTGCGTACTCATGAAGCTCGGCGAGATCGTTCTCAAGGGCTCCAACCGCAAGCTGTTCGAGCGCCGCCTGCACAACAACATCCGGAACTCCGTGCGCGACCTGGGCGAGATCCGCCTCTCCCAGCGCGGAGCCGGTGTGATCATCGTGCGCAAGCCCGGCGCCTCCGACCTCGAGGTCGCCGAGATCGCCGACCGCATGGCCAACGTCATGGGCGTGGTCTGGGTGCACCTGGTACGCCGGGTGGCCAAGGACCTGGACGCCATCGTGGACATCGGCGTGCGCTCGATGGCCGGCCGCGAGGGCACCTTCGCGGTGCGCGCCCGCCGCCGCGACAAGCGCTTCGAGATGGACTCCGGCAAGCTGGCCGGGTTCCTCGGGTCCAAGATCATCGAGGCGCACGGCTACAAGGTGAACCTCAAGCGCCCCGACAACACCCTGTACGTCGAGGTCGACAAGGACGAGGCGTTCGTCTTCACCGACGGCATCCCCGGTCAGGGCGGTCTGCCCGCCGGAATGAGCGGTCGCGGCCTGGTGCTGATGTCCGGCGGTATCGACTCCCCCGTCGCCGCCCACCGGATGATCCGGCGCGGCCTGAAGGTCGACTTCCTGCACTTCTCCGGGATGCCCTTCACCGGCCCCGAGTCCATCTACAAGGCCTACAGCCTGGTCCGCCAGCTGGACCGCTACCAGGTGGGTTCGCGACTGTTCGTGGTGCCCTTCGGCAAGGCCCAGCAGCAGCTGAAGAGCTCCGGTATCGAGCGGCTCCAGATCGTCGCCCAGCGCCGTCTAATGCTCAAGACCGCCGAGGCCCTGGCCGACGACCTCAAGGCCGAGTGCCTGATCACCGGCGATGCCCTGGGCCAGGTGTCCAGTCAGACGATGACCAACATCACCGCCCTGGACGACGCCGTGGATCTGCCGATCCTGCGGCCGCTCATCGGCATGGACAAGACCGAGATCATGGACCAGGCCCGCAGGATCGGGACGCTGGCCATCTCGGAGCTGCCCGACGAGGACTGCTGCACGATGCTGACCCCGCGCCAGGTGGAGACCGCGGCCAAGATCCCGGACCTGCGCCAGATCGAGAAGCGCCTGGACGCCGAGGAGCTGGCCGAGCAGCTGGTCACCACGGCCCAGCTGCACAAGCCCAGCTTCCTGGGCGAGGCCTCGCCCTCCCGGGTCGCTCCCAGCGCCGCCAAGGCCGCCGCCCCGGCCCCGGCTCAGTAACGCAGCTCGGTAACAGAGGCCGCGCCTACGCAAGGTGCCCCGGACGCTCGCGAGCGTCCGGGGCACCTTTGTCTCAGCCGTCAGACCGGCACGTCACAGGGCGGCGAACTCACGCTCGGGCGCCGGGGTGAGGGTGCGGCCGCTCAAGGTGGCCAGAGTGGCGGACAGGTCGCGCAACTCGGCCAGGTCCTCCTCCAGCAGCGCCTGGGGACCGTCGCACAGGGCGGTCTCCGGGCTCGGGTGCACGTCGACAATCACGCCGTCGGCGCCGATCGCGATGGCCGCGCGGGAGAGCGGCAGCACCAGGTCGCGCTTGCCACCGGAGTGCGACGGGTCCACGATCACCGGCAGGTGGGTCAGGTTCTGCGCCACCGGGACGGCGCTGATGTCCAGGGTGTTGCGGGTGGCCTTCTCGAAGGTGCGGATGCCGCGCTCGCACAGGACGATGTCGAGGTTGCCGCGCTGGGCGATGTACTCGGCGGCCATCAACCACTCCTCGATGGTCGCGCTCATGCCGCGCTTGAGCAGGACGGGCTTGCCCGCGTCGCCGACCGCCTGGAGCAGGGCGAAGTTCTGCATGTTGCGGGTGCCCACCTGGAGCATGTCCGCGTAGGAGGCGACCAGATCGACGTCAGCGGCGTCCACGACCTCGGTGACGATGGGAAGGCCGGTCTTCTCACGCACGTCGGCGAGGATCTTCAGGCCTTCCTCGCCCAGTCCCTGGAAGGCGTACGGGGAGGTGCGGGGCTTGTACGCGCCACCGCGCAGGAGGGCGGCGCCGGCGGCCTTGGCCATCCGGGCGGCCTCGAGGGTCTGCTCGGGGGTCTCGACCGCGCAGGGACCGGCGATGACGGTCATGTTGTCGCCGCCGATCGGGACGCCGCGCACGCTGACCACGGTGCGGCTGTCGTGGTTCTCCCGGCTGACCAGCTTGTACGGGGCCGAGATGCGCAGGACGTCGCTGACACCGGGCTTGGCGGCCAGGCCGAGGTCCTGGAAGCGCTCGACGTCGCCGACCAGGCCGATGATCGTGCGGCTCACACCGCGCGTCACGTAGGCCTCGCCTCCGGCGGAGGTGACCAGCTCGACGAGCGCGTCGATGTTGTCGGCGGTGGCGCCCGGCGCCATAACGATGACCATGTGGTTTCCCTGTTTCGTGGGTTGGATGGCTGAGCCGCGCGGATGTCGCGCCGGTGCCGGGGGGTGGTCCGACCCGGGGCGAAAACAAAGGAGCCCCGGACCGTTACCGGCCCGGGGCTCCTGGGAAGTCGTCTGTGTCAGCGCAGCGCTTTACAGGCGACCGGGGAGTGGGGCCGGTAGCCATAAAAGCGCCAAAAGTTTCGCTGCATGGCTGCGACTATAGCGCACAGTCAGCGACTCCTCGCACAGGCGGGGGGAGTGACCTAGCTCTCTTCGGCGCCTGACAGGATGTCAGGACGTCGGCGTCCCCACCCAAGGAGCAGGGAACGCACCAGGGTCCGGGGGAACGGATGTGAAGGGCCGAAGTCGTAGAAAGCGAGCGGGGGTCGGGTTGTCTGAAGGCGAGGAGGCCGCGGGCACGGGCGGGAGACAGCGGCTACGGCTGCCTCCCGGGCAGGCGGTCCGGTACGAGCACAGGCCGCTGCACTACGGCCGGGTCCCCACCTTCAGGCCCGAGCGGTGGGACTTCCGCGTGTTCGGCGCCACCGAGTCCCTGGGGACCTACCGGTGGACCTGGGAGGAGTTCGGCGGGCTCCCCCGTACGGACGTAGTGCGGGACTTCCACTGCGTGATGCGCTTCAGCGTCCCCGACGTTCCCTGGGGAGGGGTCCGCGCGGCCGACCTCGTACGGCTGGTACCGCCCTCCCCCGAAGTCACCCATGTGATGGCCTGGGGCGAGTACGGCTACAGCGCCAACATGCGCCTGGACGACTTCCTCGACGACGGCGTCCTGCTCGCTACCCACCGCGACGGCCTCCCGCTCGCCCCCGAACACGGCTTCCCACTGCGCCTCGTGGTACCGCACCTGTACGGGTGGAAGAGCGTCAAGTGGCTGCGGTCGGTGGAGTACATGGTCGGCGACCGGCGCGGGTTCTGGGAGGAGCGTGGCTACCATAACCGGGCCGACCCCTGGGGTGAGGAGCGCTTCTCCCACCAGGAGGAACCCGGCGCCGGGCCGCCGCTCCAGTGAACGGAGCACCGCCCCGGCCGAGGAGCGCCACCCCGGTGAAAGTGTCGGTGCGGGTGTCTAAGGTGGTGGCATGACGACCAGAGCCCAGCTGCGTAAGGCAGCGCTCTCACACCCCGAGACCACCGAGAAACACTCCGGGCCGCTGGGGAGCGAGTTCTTCGTCCAGGGGGTGCGGTTCGCCTGGGTGGACGGCCCGGGACTGGTGAGCCTGGTCCTGCCCACGGCCGAGGCCAACGAACTGCTGGCCGCCCACCGCACAGCCGAGCTGCGCACCCACGGCGCCTCGCCCGTCGAGGTGCGGGTCCCCCTCGCCAACGTCGACGGACAGCCGCTCAACCGCTGGGTGCGCCGCGCCTGGCTGGTGCACGCCCCCAGGGAACTGGCAGAGCGGGCCGTCGCCGCCGAGCACGCGGTTCCGGGAAAGGTCGGCGACCTGCCCAGGGGGATCGGCAGACCGGCCACACAGGCGCTGGTCCAGGCCGGGTTCACCACCCTCGCCGAGGTGTCCTCGATGACGCGCCCGGAGTTGCTGGCGCTGCACGGGGTGGGCCCCAAGGCGGTCCGGGTACTCGACGAAGCCTTCGCCGAGGCGGGCCTGAAGTTCAGCACCCCCGCCTGAGCCCCGTGATCTTGCTACCAGGAGCGAGTTCGGCGCCTTGGGTTTCAGTGGCTCAGCGCTTCTGGTAGCAAGATCACGGCTGAAGGGGGCGGTCCCGAGGGACGATCATCTCGATCTCGGTTCCCTCTCCCGGTTCCGAGTACAGCTCGGTGCTGCCGCCTAGGTCGCGGACCCGGCCCAGGACGGACTGGGCGACGCCCAGACGCCCGTCCGCGCGGGCCCGATCCAGTCGGCCCGGCGGGATGCCGGGACCGTCGTCGCGCACGGTCACAGTGACGGCTTGCTCCTCGTCCTCCACCAGAACCCACGCCCGCGTCTGCGGCGGGCAGTGCCGGTCCACGTTGTCCAGGGCCGCCGCCACCGCGGCGGCCAGCTCGGCCACCGCGTACCCGGGCAGGAGCACCGGGGTGGCGGGTGCCGAGACCGAGAACCGGACCGACTCCAGGCGGCGCAGCGCGTCCCTGAGGTCCATGGCAGTGCCCGGCGCGGACGCCCCGCCCGGCGCCGAGGAGCCCGTCCCGGCCGAGTTCAGGCCGTCGGTGATCAGGGAGCGCAACCGCACCTCTTGTTCACCGGCCATCCGGCCCAGTTCGGCTGCCTCTCCGCCGATCTCGTCCCCGCGGCGGCGGACCAGGGCGAGCACCTGGAGCACCGAGTCGTGGATGGAGCGGGCCAGCTGCTCGCGTTCGCGGATGCGCGCCTCCAGGGTCACCGCCTGGGCGAAGCGCTCCTCAGCCTGCTCGGCGACCCGGGCCATGTAGCCCACGGCCAGGCAGGCCAGCAGGAGCAGCACCACGCCCCGAACGGTGGCGGCGGTGACGTCGGCGTCCATGAGCACGCGCAGGGTGATGTCGGCGAACCCGTAGGCGAGGGCGACCGTGGCGGCGCCCCGGCGGCCCCAGATGACGCTCGCCGACAGCGCGGCCCCGGCGAACCAGTAGGAGCTCAGCGGCGGCGCCTGGGTGAGGTAGAAGGGGGTCGCGGCCAGACCGGTGGCGAACAGGCAGCCGAAGGCAACCACGAGGTCGGCGGTGAGCAACCGCCAGGTGCGCCAGGCCGGGCGGGCGTAGGCATAGGTCGTCAGCACGGTCCAGCCGGACATGACGACCAGCACCGCCCAGGCCAGCCAGGACCTGGCCAGGTACTCGTGGTACTGGACGACCAGTACCAGGGCGTAGACCAGGGCGACGGCGCGGTAGAGGGCGAAGGCGCGCCAGAGGGGGACGTCGAAGCCCAGGGCTCAGACCACCGCCCCGTTGTCCGGCCCGTTGTCGCCGGGCGGGCGGGAGTCGGTCATACGCAGGATGAGCACGACGAAGCTGGTCAGGAAAGCAGCGACGGCCAGGAACATGATCCAGTTGGGCAGTGAGATGCCCAGAAAGGCGGCGCCGAACAGCAGCGCGGGACCGCCGAGGAGACCGAACCAGGCGGCGATGCCCACCCGGTCGCCCTGGAGCAGGGGCGGCGGGGGCGGGGGTTCGTAGTGCCCCTCCAGCTCCGCCTCGGCCCGGCGTCGGTCCTCCTCGCGGGCCTGCTCGTCGTCCTCGTCAGAGTCCCGGTCGCGGGGGAGGTTGGCGAGGATGTCGCCGAGCCGCGTCTGTTGTTCGTCGGGGGCGCTGAGGTTCTCCGCGTCGGGCCAGGCGACCCGGCCGCGCTGCTCGCTGGTGCCCTCGGAGTCGTCGTAGAAGCGGGAGACGAGGTCCTTCCAGACGTCCTCCTCGTCGCTGCTCCTAGCCGGGGGCGCGTCGGGGTCCACGTTGGCGGGCGGCCCGTCCAGCAGGTCGCCGCCGACCGGGGGGTCGCTGCCCTCGTGCGCGGCCGACGCCTCCTGGCCCTCCTCGCCCTCGGCCTCGGCCCTGCCCTCACCGCGCGGTGCCAGCAGGTCGGGTCCGGTCTCGCGTTCGCGGCCGCCGAGGTCGGGCAGTTCGGAGCCGAGCACCTGTTCGGCGGCGCCGCGTTCCTCGGCGTCGACGTACAGGTGGTCGGTGGGCGGGTCCTCGGCCTGGCCGCCGGTGGGCTCCAGGACGTCCTCTTCCAGAGGGACCGCGTAGGCGGCGATCCCACTGCGCCGGAGCGCTTCCAGCATGAGGTCGGCGTGTGAGGGTGCGAGCAGGATCAGGGGAACGTAGGCGTCGGCGAGCAGGCCGTTGCCCCGACGTTGTGTCATCGGTCGGCTCCTTCCCCGCTTCTGCTGCGCTCGCGCACGAACGCGAGGCTTCCTTCGAAGATGGTGGCGGCGTCATGGTCGAGGGTCGCCACGTGGTAGCTGTCGTGAAGCAGGTGGATCGTCAGCCGGGTGTTGACCGCTCTCTTAGCGAGCATACGCAGACTGTCCGGTCCCACCACGTGGTCCTGGGGGCTCCGGTAGGCCAGAACCGGCGCTCGCAAACCAGACATGCCGCCCTGAACCGTGCGCCACAGCTTCGGGAGTGTCGCGGCCGCGGCGGTGGGCACCCGGTCGTACCCGCCCTCCCCGGCCTGTTCGAGGGCGATGTCGCTCTCCAGACCGGGCGTGGTGGGCAGGATCCGGGCGGCCAGGCGGCGGATCGGCGCGATGACGGGGAGGCGGTGGTCCTCCACCACGAGGGAGGGGTTGACCAGAACCACGCCCTGGACGATGTCGGGGTACTCCTGGGCCAGGAGCAGGGTGAGCGCACCGCCCATGGACAGCCCCATGACGAATACCTCGTCACACCGCTCCGCGAGGTCGAGCAGCGCCCGCTCCACCTCCGCGTACCAGTCGTCGGTGGTGGTGGTCGCCATGTCCTGCCAGGTGGTGCCGTGCCCGGGCAGTCGGGGCAGTTCGACGGTCAGCCCGGCCTCGGCCAGGTACTCGGCCCAGGGGCGCATCGAGTACGGCGAACCGGTGAAACCGTGGCAGAGCAGGACACCGACGCCTGAACCCGAGTGGCTGAAGGGGTCCGCACCCGGGATCAAGGGGATGGCGTTGGTCGGTCTCACAGGTCTGCTCCCGGGATCGTACGGCGGAGGGCTCCGATGGGATCGCGGCCCCAGCCGTGAGGCTAGTCGCTCGGGTGAGCGTTTGTCATCGCAAGAACGTTAGCGTTCCCCTGCCCGAACTCCGTGGGGGCCCGGCGTGTTCCCGCGCATCCGGCGACCCCGCGGCCCGGGTCGGGAGACGGGGGCGTCACCTGTGGTGAGTATCCTCGACAGTGCCCCCGCGGCGCGGCTCCCTCTTCCCCGGCGACGGACAACCCGGTCCGTTCTGGCTGCTTTTGGCGGTTACCCGCACGTGGTGGGAAGATGACGCTTGTCAGCCTCCCCGCATCCGCGGTGGGAGCGTTCCGGACAATGACGGCCGAGCGGGACAGTGAGACGCGGCAGACCCTGCCTCAGTGCTCCCCGCGTGTGCAGGGGTGATCTGAAGCAATGTTCTACTGGGTGGTCAAGGCGATCCTGGGGCCGATTCTGGCCGTGTTGTGGCAACCTCGCGCGGAGGGCGTGGAGAACGTGCCGCGGCGTGGTCCGGCCATCATGGTCAGCAACCACCTGTCGTTCTCCGACCACTTCTTCGGGCCGCTGCCGCTGCCGCGCAAGATCATCTTCCTCGCCAAGGCCGAGTACTTCACCGGCACCGGCGTGAAGGGGTTCCTCAGCAAGGCCTTCTTCACCGGCGTGGGGCAGATCCCGATCGACCGTTCCGGCGGCAAGGCGAGCGAGGCGGCCCTGCGTACCGGGCTGCGCGTGCTCAAGCGCGGCGAGCTGCTGGGAATCTACCCTGAGGGCACCCGCTCCCCCGACGGCAAGCTGTACCGGGGACGGACCGGCGTGGCCCGGCTGGCGCTGGAGGCCAAGGCCCCGGTGGTGCCCATGGCGATGATCAATCTCGAGAAGATCATGCCCCCCGGCCGCACCGTTCCCAAACTGGGCGTGCGCCCCAAGGTGGTCTTCGGCAAGCCGCTCGACTTCTCCCGTTACTACGGCATGGAGAAGGACCAGCGAGTCCTTCGCGCCATCACCGACGAGATCATGTACTCCCTCATGGAGCTCTCCGGCCAGGAGTACGTGGACCGTTACGCGCAGGCGGTCAAGGCTGAGATCGAGGCCGAGGAGAAGGAGGCCAAGCGCGAGCAGCAGGCCAGCGCCAAGGATGAGCGCCGGAGCAAGCGCGCGGACAAGAAGGCTGACCGCAAGGCGCGCAAGGAGGCCCAGAAGGAGGCCAAGCGCGCGGCGAAGGCGCAGAAGAAGGCAGAGCAGAAGGCGGAGAAGGACTCCCCCGGGGACGACACCGCGGGCGGCGCCGAGTAGCGCCTGAGTCCTGGGCAGCGAAGGGGCGGTCACCGGAATCCGGTGACCGCCCCTTCAGCGTTGTGTCATATCAGGTGCCATGCCGCACCGGGTGCGGGGCCACACCGGGTGCGGTCGGTCAGTACCGGGCGAGGTCACCCGCGCCGGCGATACCCGCCTCGCCGCCGAGCTCGGCCACCCGCACCTCGGCCAGGCGGCGGCCCGGGCGACCGGAGACGTGCCGGGCGAAGGAGGCGCGCACCGGGTCGAGGATGATGTCGCCCGCGTCGGAGACCCCGCCGCCCAGGACGAAGCACTCCGGGTCCAGGATCGCGGCCAAGTCGGCCAAGCCCAGACCGGCCCAGTCCCCCACGATCCGGAAGCACTCCAGCGCCGCCGGGTCGCCCTCCATCGCGGCCTGGGTGATGATCCGGCCGCTGATCTGCTCCACGACGCCGTCGGCGAGCTTGAGCAGCCGCTCTCCCCGCTGGGGGTCGGTGCGGGCCAGGTCCTGCCCCTCGGCCACCAGGGCGCGACCGCTGGCGTACTGCTCCCAACAGCCGTGGTTGCCGCAGGCGCAACGGCGGCCGTGCGGGACCATCCGGTAGTGGCCGACCTCGGCCGCCACCCCGTAGCGGCCCCGGTGCAGGGCCCCGCCGAGCACGAGGCCGCCGCCGATCCCGGTGCCCAGGGTGACGCAGACGATGTGGTCGCTGCCCTGCCCCGCACCGAAACGGGCCTCGGCCCAGGCCGCCGCGTTGGCGTCGTTCTCGATGACCACGGGCAGGTCCACGTGCTGCTGCACGCGCTCCTTGAGCGGCTCGTCGCGCAGGCCGAGGTTGACCGCGACCTGGACGGTGGCCCGGTCCTCGTCGACGAACCCGGCCACGCCCACGCCCACCGCGCCGATCTCACCGTCGGGCTTGCGGGAGCGCAGCTCCGCCACCGCCCGACCGACGACCTCGGCCAGCTGACGGGGGTCGTTGGTCGGGGTCGGGTACTTGACCTTGTCCAGGATCTGCCCGTCGTGGTCGACGACACCGGCGGCGACCTTGGTTCCGCCGATGTCTACGCCAATGGTCAGCATGGGGGCAGCTCCTTCTACTTACGCCCGAACTCTGACATAAGTCTCAAGGTTCATGGCAGAGGGTTTTCAAATGGTGTAAACCATTCGATTAAACCAGGCTCAGGCGGCCGCGAACACCCCACCGGCGCATACCCGCCGGTTCGCCCTACTCCCCCGGTGTGACCTGCTACTCCGCACCGCCCCGGGCGTCCTCTCCGGAGTCGGCCGGGGAGTCGCGGCGGGCCCGCTCGTCACGCTCACGGTCGGCCCACTCGCGCTGTTCCCGCTCCTCCCGTGCCCGGGCGGCCTCCTCCCGGCCCTGCTCGAAGGAGCGCTCCATCACGCCCCAGGTCTTTCCCACGGCGCTGGCGAGGGACAGTCCAGCCCGGCCGAGGTGTCCGGCGACCTCGGGCGCGCTCTTGCGCACGATCTCGACGAACTCCTCCAGCGGGGGGCGCTCCTGCTGGGTCTCGGCCCGGATGGCCTCCTCCCACACGTCGCCCTTCTTGGGCGGGGGGCTGGTGACCGCGCTGACACCGCGCTTGACCCCGGCGACCAGCAGCTTGCGCTGGAGGCTGTCGACCAGGCGCAGCGCGTCGTCGATCAGGTCGGGCTGGTCCGAACGCCCGTTGTTCGGCCGTTCCGAGCGCCCGGTGCTGTTGTCGTCGGTCATGTTCGTGAGCCTCCTGTCAGTGGTCCTCTGGCCTCACGTTAACCGCCCGAACCGGGCAAGAGAGGGCGTCTCAGGGCAGGTTCAGGGACGAACCAGGGAAGAAGTGGGGTCCGGTCGGGGCGAACCGGAGGCGGGTCGAGGACCGGCCGGATGCGACGCGGACACGAGGCGGAGATGCGGTCAGGGACGGCCCCGGGCACCGGCGCGTCCGCGGAGCGGAAAAGGATACTCGTCGCCCCACAGGAGTTGAGGCCACTTGGGGCGGAAACGACGTGAATTTAACCAGATGTGCACAAAACACCCGGCAGGCGATAGTCTCGACTGCGCGCGAGAAGTAACCGGGATCACCTGCTTGACCTGCGCACTCCCGGAAGGCCCTACGAGAGTCGACCGACCTCTCAGCGGGCATGATCACGCGTACAACAGCACAGGGGGACGTCCCGGACCGCCCGCACGAGACCGACGGTGCGCACCCGGCTGAACAGCGCGTTGACCTTCACCCGCGCGTCAAGCTCGGATCACCGTTGGATACCGAACGGCAACCTGTTCTACTCACGAGTAGGCTCCTGTTGTTACGGTCGTCACGTCCCCAACATCAAGAACCCGTACACGTCCAGGAGCATCACGTGCGCGAATACAGCTCTCCCGCGAAGGCTGAGATCTCCGACGACGCGCGGCTGACCGACACGCTCTTTGCGCGCGCGGCCAGCGAGCCGAACGCCGTCGCCGCCCGTCGTCAGGAGGAGCCAGGGTCCGGCCAGTGGCGCGACGTGACCGTCGCACAGCTGCACGGCGACATCGTCGGATACGCCAAGGCCCTCATCAACGCGGGCATCGGGCAGGGCGACCGTGTCGCGCTCATGTCGCGTACCCGCTACGAGTGGACCGCGGTCGACTACGCGATCTGGTCCATCGGCGCCGTGACCGTACCGATCTACGAGACCTCCTCCGCCGAGCAGGTCCAGTGGATCCTCTCCGACTCCGGGGCCAAGGCCGCTTTCGTCGAGACCGCGGCCCACGCCGAGCGCGTCGAGTCCGTCCGGGCCGAGGCCCCCGAGCTGGCCAACATCTGGAAGTTCGACGGCGGTGACCTGGAGGCCCTGAGCGCCACCGGGAGCGGCGTCTCCGACGAGGACCTCGACAAGCGCCGCACCGCGGTCAAGGCCGACGACCTCGCCACTCTCATCTACACCTCCGGCACCACCGGCCGCCCCAAGGGTTGCGAGCTCACCCACCGCAACTTCCTCTTCATCGCGCACTCCGCGCTGGAGGGCCCGGCCAAGCCCGTCATCCTGGGCCACGAGGGCACCCCCTCCACCCTGCTCTTCCTGCCTCTGGCGCACGTCTTCGCGCGTTTCGTCCAGGTCATGGTCATCGAGGGCAAGGCCGTCCTGGGCCACTACCCCAGCACCGGCCCGGACCTGATCGACCAGTTCTCCGTCTTCAAGCCCACCTTCCTGCTCGCGGTCCCCCGCGTGTTCGAGAAGGTCTTCACCAAGGCCCAGCAGAAGGCCGAGGGCGAGGGCAAGGGCAAGATCTTCAACGCCGCCGCCGATACCGCCATCGCCTACAGCAAGGCGCTGAGCACGGGGAACGTCCCGTTCACCCTGAAGCTCAAGCACGGCCTGTTCAAGAAGCTGGTCTACGGGAAGATCATGGCCCGCCTCGGCGGTGAGGCCAAGTACGCGGTCTCGGGCGGCTCGGCCCTGGGCGACCGCCTCGGCCACTTCTTCCGCGGCGTGGGCCTGACCATCATCGAGGGCTACGGTCTGACCGAGACCACCGCCCCGAGCACGGTCAACAGCCCCGGCTTCAACAAGATCGGCACCGTCGGCCAGCCGCTGCCCGGCACCACCGTGCGCATCGCCGACGACGGCGAGATCCTGCTCAAGGGCGACCACATCCTGGTCGGCTACTGGCAGAACGAGAAGGCCACCAAGGAGGCCTTCGAGGACGGCTTCTACCGCACCGGTGACCTCGGCTCGCTGGACGACGACGGCTTCCTCAGCATCACCGGTCGCAAGAAGGAGATCATCGTGACCGCGGGCGGCAAGAACGTCGCCCCGGCCGTCCTCGAGGACCGCATCCGTGCCCACGCCCTGGTCAGCCAGTGCATGGTCGTCGGTGACAACCGCAAGTTCATCGCGGCCCTGGTCACGATCGACCCCGAGTCGTTCGACCTCTGGAAGGAGTCGAACAACAAGACCGGCGAGATCGCGGACCTGACCGAGGACCCCGACCTCCAGGCCACCATCCAGGGCGCCGTGGACGAGGCCAACAAGGCCGTCTCCAAGGCCGAGGGCATCAAGAAGTTCAAGATCCTGCCGAGCGACTTCACCGAGGAGGGCGGTCAGATGACCGCCTCCCTGAAGGTCAAGCGCCATGTCGTCAGCAAGCAGTGGAGCAAGGAGATCGACGACATCTACGGCGGCTAGGGTTTCAGCGGCCAGGGTTTCAGCGAATCAGGTTTCAGCAGATCGGGTTTCAGCAAGCAGGTTCTGTCGCTCCTGAAAGCTGAGGGGGCCGATCGCCTACGGGCGGTCGGCCCCCTTCTCCGTACCCGGCCCGTGCCCACCGTCCGCTCTCCGCGCTCCCGGGCCCCTTGTGAGAGCGCTCTCCGGACCTGCGGCCAGCACGCACACCCCGGACATGTGGACCGGGGCACTGCCTCTGAGGGCGCTCTCAGGAGGCGGGGCCGGACGGGACGCCCGCAGGTGCACGTGTCGGGACACGGACCCCGCAGCGTGGCTCTGAGTGTTGTGCCCGAGCAGCGCAGCCCTCGGACGGGCACCACCGCCAGACACACGACGGACCCGGCCGCGCTGTGCGGCCGGGTCCGTCGTCACGACAGGCGGGCTCTAGTGAGCCTTGTCGTCCCCGTGGTCAGCGGAGTGGTGCAGGTGGTGGCCGGTGTGGGCCTCCACCCCCTCGAAGGACACGTTGTCCTTCGTGTACCAGTGAGCCAGGGCCCTGCGGAGCTTGCCCATGCCCTTGCGGGTCTCGGGGTTCTCCACGCCCTTCTCGTCGGTCTCGTCCTCTTCCAGAGCGGTCGAGGTGATGACCGGCTTGCTCGCCAGCACGTGCGTGGTCTCGTCGGAGCTCTCCTTGTGGACCTCGATGAACTCACCGCTGGGCAGCTGCTGGATGGTGCCGCTCTCGTAACCGTGCTCCAGGGTCTCCCGGTCACGGCGCTGAAGGCCCAGGCAGATGCGCTTGGTGATGATGAAGCCGATGATCGGACCGAAGATGGCCAGCGTACGGAAGATGTACGTGGTCAGGTACAGGTCGATCGAGAAGGTCTCCGACAGGACGTCGTTCGCCCCAGCCATCCAGAGCACGCCGTAGAAGACGATGCCGGCAACGCCCAGACCGGTGCGGACCGGGGCGTTGCGCGGACGGTCGGCGACGTTGTGGGCGCGCTTGTCACCGGTGATCCACTGCTCGATGAACGGCCAGGCGGCCAGAGCACCGAAGATCAGGCCGGGAACGACCAGGCCCGGGACCAGGACCGCCGTGATGATCGGGTACCCGTCGCCGATCGGCAGCGTGAAGTCCAGGGTGTTCGGGAAGATTCGCAGCGAACCCTCCATGAAGCCCATGTACCAGTCCGGCTGGAGGCCGGAGGTGATGGACGTCGGCGTGAACGGGCCGAACAGGTGGATCGGGTTGATCTGCACGAACGCGCTCAGACCGGCGATCACGGCGAACGTGAAGAAGAAGAACCCGCCGGCCTTGACCGCGAACGCCGGGAACATGGGTGTCCCGACCACGGTCTTGTCTGTTCGTCCCGGTCCTGGATACTGCGTGTGCTTCTGGTGCCACAGGATCATGAAGTGGGCCACGATCAGTGCCAGCAACAGGGCCGGGATCAGCAGGATGTGCAGCATATAGAGCCGCGTGATGATGTCCTCGCCGGGGAACTCCCCGCCGAAGAGGAACATCGATATGTACGAGCCCACCAGCGGAAGCGCCAGCATGACGCCCTGGAGGATGCGGACACCCATGCCCGAGGGCAGGTCGTCCGGCAGCGAGTAGCCGAAGAGGCCCTCGACCATGGCCAGGGTGAAGATGGCGACACCGATGAGCCAGTTGATCTCACGCGGCTTGCGGAACGCACCGGTGAAGAACACCCGGAGCATGTGCACCACGAGCGCGGCCACGAAGATCAGCGCGGCCCAGTGGTGGATCTGGCGCATGAGGAAGCCACCACGGACATCGAAGTCGATGAACAGGGTGGAGGCGTAGGCCTCACTCATAGGAACGCCCTGGAGGCGCTCGTAGGAGCCGTCGTAGACGATCTCCGCCATGCTCGGCTTGAACCACAGCGTGAGGAAGACACCGGTGACGAGCAGGATGATGAACGAGTACAGCGCGATCTCGCCCAGCATGAACGACCAGTGGTTCGGGAAGACCTTGCGAAGGTTCTTCTCACCGCCCTTGGCCAGGTGGAAGCGGTCGTCGATGAAGTTTCCGACGCCGCGCAGCGCCTTGGGGGCTTGCGTGGTCTTACTCATCGACTAGTCCTTCCTGTATTCCCAGAACGTCGGCCCGGCCGGCTCGTTGAAGTCACCCCTGGCGACGAGGTAACCCTCATCGTCCACACCGATCGGCAGCTGGGGCAGGGGCCGGTGCGCGGGACCGAAGACCACCTTCGCAGCGTCGGCCGCGTCGAACGTGGACTGGTGGCACGGGCACAGGATGCGGTGCGTGGTGCGCTCGTAGAGCGCGGCCGGGCAACCCACGTGCGTGCAGATCTTCGAGTACGCCACGATGCCCTGGTGGGTCCAGTTCATGTGGGTCTCGTCGCTGCCCTCACGGACGGGCTGGTCCATCCCGGGCTTCCAGTCGTCCTCCGGCATCTTGATGAGCAGGATGACGGACTTGGCCTGGTCGTTCAGGCTGATGCCGTGCGGGTAGCGGTCGTCGTTCACCGCGGGCAGGGCGGAGATCATCCCGTACGGGTCGTTCTCCAGGTCCTCGAGCCTGATCTCCCGGTGGGTCCCCTCGACATGCATGCGCATGCCGTCCACCCACGGGGTGCTCTTCATCAGGTCGCCCGGCACGGGGCCGGTGTCACGCAGCAGGACGATCGGCGCGATGCCCAGCGGCAGCATGGCCGCGATGAGCGTGCGGCGCATCAGCGGACGCTTGGTGAAGCCGCTCTCGTCCGCGCTCTTCATGAAGAACTCGCTGAACGAGCTCTTCTCCTCCGGGCTGGAGGGAAGGTCGTCGTAGGACGAGGCCACCTCGTAGTGCGGCATGATGTTGCGCGCCCACACCGTCATACCGGCACCGATACCGAACATCGCGAGGGTGAGCGTGCCACCCAGCAGCATGTTCGAGTACTGGCTGATCTGCGGATCGGCGATCGCGGGCTCCCCCGCCGCGTTGGGCGGGAAGACGAAGTACGAGGCGATGAACCCGATCCCCGCCAGCATGGCGACGATGAACCATGCCGCGGCCATCTTCTCGCCCCGGCGCTGCTGCTCCTCCGGGTGGTGGTGAGTCTCCGAAGCCAGGTACGGCCCGTTGTGCTCACTCTCCGCCTCGGCGGCGGTTTCGGTCACCACGTCCGCGGTGTCCGTCGGGGTGCCGACGACGCGCTCGGTGGCGTCGTCACCCGCCTTGTTGTCGTTGTTGCTGTTCTCAGTCATGGGCACGCTGCTTCGCGGTGATCCAGATCGCGCAGGCGATGATCAGGGAGAGACCGACGGTCCAGTTGATGAAACCCTCGGCGACCTGACCGACCCGCTGCAGGTCGAAGATGCCGCCGGCGTTGGGTTCGGCCTGGAGCGTCTTGACGTAGGAGATCAGTTCCTGCTTCTCGGCGGCGGTGATAGCGCCGTCGCTGAACATCGGCATGGCGCCGGGTCCGCTGACCATGGCCTCGTAGATCTCTCGCGGAGTCGACTCATGGATCTCGGGGGCCCAGCGGCCGTCGGTGAGGGCGCCGCCACCACCGGACCAGCTGTGGCAGTGCGCACAGTTGGTCAGGTAGAGCTTCATGCCCATGTCGACGTCGTCGGCACCTTCGATGTAGGCGTCGTACTCGGACTCGTAGGCGGCAACGGCCTCCTCGTAGAGGGCGTCGACCTCCTCCGCGTCGAGGTCCTCGTCGACGAAGTCGGCACGCTGCGGAGCGGAACCGGGCACCTCGTAAGGCACGTCGGCGCCGGCACCGTTGTCCCTGATCTCCGCGTCGTAGTACGCGATCAGGTCGGCCAGGTCCTGCTCGGACATGACCATCGGCTTGCGCGGCATCTGGCTGTCCGGGTCCATGGAGGGCATACGCCCGGTGCTGACCTGGAAGTTGATTGCGGCCGATCCGACCTCACGCAGGTCGGGACCGGTCTCGGACCCAGCGCCGTCCAGCCCGTGGCACGAAGCACACGTCTGGTCGAAGATGGTCTTGCCCTGGGCGATGTCCACGTCGTCCGCGGACGGCGCCTCAGCGGCAAGGGTCTGCGCCTGCGCCTGGTCGGCGGTGGGGGCCAGTGCGGCGTACCCCACCCCGAACAGGGCTAGCGCGAGGATGACGACGACATACCCCGCCAGGGGATGCCGTCGCCGCGCGGTAATCCATTTCACGGTTTCCCCGTTTCGGGTTACTGGATGAAGTAGATGGTGATGAACAAAGCGACCCAGACGACGTCGACGAAGTGCCAGTAGTAGGACACGACGATCGCACTGGTCGCCTGCTGGTGAGTGAAGCGCTTCGCGGCGTACGTGCGTCCCAGCATGATGAGGAACGCGATCAAACCACCGATGACGTGGAGTCCGTGGAAGCCCGTGGTCAGGTAGAACATCGACCCGTAGGCGCTCGACTGCAGAGTCAGGCCCTCGTGGAAGATGAGCTCGTAGTACTCATACGCCTGTCCAAGGATGAAGAACAGGCCCATGAAGAACGTGATGTAGAACCACATGCGCAGCTTCTTGACGTCGCCGCGCTCAGCGGCCCAGACGCCGAACTGCGCGGTGAAGCTGGAAGCCACCAGGACAACGGTGATCGTGGTCGCCCACGGCACGTTGAGGTGGACGTCCGCCCACTCGCCGAGCTCGGGGTTCCCGTTGGTCACCGATCGGATGGTGAAGTACATCGCGAACAGCGCAGCGAAGAACATGAGTTCGTTGGCCAGCCACACGATGGTGCCAACACTCACCAGGTCAGGACGCTTTGCCACACCATGCGCTGATGCGGTTGCTGTTTTTGGGTTCGCGGTTGCTGTCGCCACGGGAGCATTATTACGGCTTCTCGCGAAGGTCCGTACTCGACCCCCCGTAAGGAGACGGATCGGTCCCGGTATCGGCCGCCGTCGGGGCCCGGCTCGGCTCTCTCATCGTGACTCGGGCGTTACTGTAACCGCTCGCGTGCCCTGGGTCCGCGTCTGACGCGCTCAGACGCGCCGAAAAGCTCGAACCGGGGCGGCTGAGGCGTTCCGTACCCCGCCAGAAGTCGCTTCAACCTCTCCCAGCCAACGCCGAGGTATCGAAACGGTTACCGTTGGACAACGCCGTGCCCGGGGCGGGTTAGCGAAGCGCCGCACGGCCCTGGCATCCTGTGGTGTCGAAGGTCTCAGCCCCTTCACCGGTCCCCCGGCTCCCATCTGGGCCGGGTGACCCCGAGGCAATACAGTCATAGGCATACAGCCAACGAACGCCACGGCCGCACCCCCCACGGCAGCGGCCGCGGACAGACGCGATGGGACGGTTGCGCGATGGTGATCAGCGGTACGGACACGGATGCCAGGATGCGCGTACTGGTCTACAGCGACAAGGCGGACACCCGTGAGCAGGTGCGGCTGGCCATCGGCCGGCGCCCCGCCGCCGATGTTCCCAAGGTCGAGTTCGTCGAGTGCGCGACCGCGCCCGGCGTCCTGCGCAAGCTGGAGTCCAAGGACCCGGCCGAACGGATCGACGTGGCCGTCTTCGACGGTGAGGCCGCGCCCACCGGCGGGATGGGCCTGTGCCGCCAGGTCAAGGACGAGATCTTCCGCTGCCCGCCGGTGCTCCTACTGGTGGGCCGGCGCGACGACGGCTGGCTGGCGACCTGGTCGCAGGCCGAGCAGGTGGTGAGCCACCCAATCGACCCCGTCGCGCTCGCCGAGTCGCTGGCCGAACTCATGCGCCAGCGCGCCGCCGCGCTCAGCGGGTGAACCCAGTGGGTGGTGACCGGAGGCGTGACGAACACGGCCGATTGACGGCTGAAGGGGACAACGGCGAGAGGGACATGCGCCGTCGACTCGTGGTGGGCGGAGCTCTCAACCACGGCGCTGACATCGGGCGATGGCGCGGCCGCGCCGACTTCGCCCTCCTCTTCGCCCAGGGCCGCTGAGAGAGGCGGGCACCCGACAGGGGTGCCCGCCCCCGGCGCCCTTCCCCACGCCCTTCAGTCAGGAGTTCCACATGAACGTCCCCGCCTCCTCGGCCGCCCCGGCCGAGAACAACGCGGTCGATACCGACAACCGGGAAACCTCCGCCGTCGCGGAGCGGACCTGGTCCAACCTGATCACCGCCCTGCTGGGCGGGACCACCCTCAGCACCGCCGACACCGGGTGGGCGATGAACGAGATCATGTCGGGTTCGGCGACCGACGCCCAGATCGCGGGCTTCGCGATCGCCCTGCGGGCCAAGGGCGAGAGCGTCTCCGAGGTGTCCGGCCTGGCCCAGGGCATGCTCGACAACGCGGTGCGGATCAGCGTCGACGGTCCGACCCTGGACATCGTCGGCACCGGCGGCGACCGGGCCCACACCGTGAACGTGTCCACCATGGCGGCAATCGTCGCCTCCGCCGCGGGCGCGCGCGTGGTCAAGCACGGCAACCGTGCGGCGTCCTCCTCCTGCGGTACCGCCGACGTGCTGGAGCGGCTCGGCGTGGTCCTGGACCTGCCGCCGGAACTGACCGTACGGGTGGCGCGGGAGGCGGGCATCACCTTCTGCTTCGCCCCGCTGTTCCACCCCTCGCTGCGCTTCGCCGCCAAGCCCCGCCGTGAGCTGGCGGTGCCGACCGTGTTCAACTTCCTCGGTCCGCTGACCAACCCCGCCCAGCCGACCGCCTCGGCGATCGGGGTGTTCGACGAGCGCATGTGCGAGGTGATCGCCGGGGTGTTCGCCCGCCGCGGCTCCGCCGCCCTGGTCTTCCGCGGCGACGACGGCCTGGACGAGCTGACCACGGCCACCACCTCCACGGTCTGGGTGGTTTCCGACGGTCAGGCGCGGCGCGAGCGGCTGGACCCGGCCGATCTGGGGATCGAGCGTTCGACCCCGGACGCGCTGCGCGGCGGTGACGTGGAGTTCAACGCCCAGGCGGTGCGGGACCTGGTCGCGGGGCGGCCCGGGCCAGTGCGCGACGCGGTGCTGCTGAACGCCGGCGCAGCGCTGGCCGCGGTGGACGGGGTGGGCGAGGACCTGACCGGGGCGGTGCGCGCCGGCTACGAGCGGGCCGCCGCGGCGGTGGACAGCGGCGCCGCCGAGCGCCTGCTGGCCTCGTGGGTGGAGACCAGCCAGGGCTTGGCCAAGACGCTCTGAGGTAGTCCTGGAACGCACACGAGAGGGGCACGGTGACCGGTCACCGTGCCCCTCTCGTGTCTCCTGGTTACCAGCCGATGGCGAAGGCCGACTCCAGGTCGTGCTTGGAGTAGGTCTGGAAGGAGATGTGAGTGTCGGAGGAGGTCACACCGGGGACCTTGTTGACCCGGCCCGGGATCACGTCGGCGAGGTCCTCGTGGCGGCGCACCCGCACCATGGCGATGAGGTCGACCCCGCCGGTGACGGAGTAGACCTCGCTGACCCCGTCGATCTCGGCGATGGCCTCGGCGACCTCGGGGATGCGGTGGACGTCGGCCTTGATCATGACGATCGCGGTGATCACTGTGCCTCCTGGGCGGTTCGGTGCGGAAACGGTGCCCGCCGGGCCGGGGAGCGCTAGTAGACGTCGGAGAGCCGCGTCCCGGAGCGCCATCGCAGCCGGTAGACCACCAGTCCCGCGATCACTCCGGCGACGAACCCGTAGACGTGTGCCGCGTAGGCCACGTTGGATCCGGCGCCCGGGGCGGTCGAGGATGTGACGTAGAGAAGATACTGAAGCGCGAAGTAGCTGCCCACCACGGCCCACCCGGGCAGACGCATCGGGATGACCCCGAACACCAGCGTGGTGACCCTGCTGCGGAACTGCACGACCAGGTACGCGCCGAGCACGCCCGAGATCGCGCCCGAGGCGCCGACCATGGGGACGGTGCCGTCCGCGTCCACCAGCGCGAAGCCGTAGGCGGCCACGACCCCGGTGCCCAGGTACAGGCCCAGGAAGCGGAGCTTGCCGATGCGGTCCTCCACGACCGGACCGAACACGAACAGGTAGACCATGTTGCCGAGCAGGTGCATGGGTCCGGCGTGTAGGAACATCGAGCTGAGCACGGAGAACCAGACGGACTTGCTCTCGATTCCGCCGCACTCGGGCATCAGCGGTCCGGCCAGGTCGGTGCGGCCCAGCATCTCGTCGGGGATCGCGCCCCAGCGCATGAAGTAGTCGTCGATCGCGCAGAAGCGCCCGACCATGTCCACCGGGTACCAGACGGCGGTGGCCGCCTGGGGCGAGACCAGGTAGACGAGTACGTTGACCGCGATCAGCCCGAAGGCGATGACGGGTGCGCGACGGACGGGGTAGTCGTCATTGAGCGGAAGCGCGGCCATGGGCCCAGTGTGTCATCTCGGTATGCGCTTCGGCGCTCCGCAGCGGGCATGTCCACTCGCCGTCGATCTCGACCAGGCGGGTCCCGGGGGACACGAGCCAGTCCAGGACTAGTTCGGTCTCCCCCGCCGTGGCGTTGGGGACCGGACCGAACCCGGCGGGAACGCGCTCGGCGGTGGCGGTGAGGGAGCTCAGGAAGGCGGCGGGTTCGGTGCCCGGTTCGAGGACGGCGCTGGCCGCCAGGCGGCCGTGGCGGACCACGATCGTCTCCCAACCGGTGGCGCCGGGGCGGGAGGCGACCAGGTGCGGGACGACGGCGATCGCGGTGAGCCGCTGCGCGCGTCGGGCACCGCGCAGGAAGGCGGTGAGCCGGTCGCGCAGGGCCGCCGCCTCCTCGTAGCGCAGGTCGGCGGCGAACTCGCGGATCCGGCCGGTGAGGGCGTCCACGACCACGGCCGGGTCGCCGGTCATGGCGGCGCGGGCGGCGTCGGCGTGCCCCGTGTAATCGGTGAGCGACTCCGTGCCGTCGCAGGGGGCGCCGCAACGGCCCAGCTGAGCCAGGACACAGGGGGCCACCGGTTTCCCGGGGCTGAAGGTGTGCGTGCACTGGCGCAGCGGGAGGGCGTGCAGAAGCGCCTCCTTGGCCTCCTCCGCCGCCCTGGGCGAGTTGTAGGGGCCCAGGTAGGGCGCGCCGTCATCCTTGATCACACGCACCACGGACAGGCGCGGGTAGGCGTCGGTGGTGAGCTTGACCCAGGCGGCGCGTTCGGGGTGGCGCGAGCGGCGGTTGAACGGCGGTTTGCGTTCGGCGATGATGCGCAGCTCGCGGACCGAGGCCTCCAGGTCGGTGGTGCACACGATGGGGGTGACCCCAGCCACCAGCCCGGCCATCTCCCTGATGCGGCGGCGGGACTCCGCGGCGGTGAAGTAGGTGGCGACCCGGCGGCGCAGGTTGTTGCTCTTGCCCACGTACAGGCTCTGCCCTTGGGCGTCGGTGAACACGTACACGCCGGGGCGCTCGGGCAGGTCCTCGGCCAGGTGCCGCTTGGCCCGCTGGGCGCGGGTGGGGGGTTTGCTAACCGCCCGCAGCTCCTCCAGGCTGGTCACCCCCATGGGCGCCAGCCGTGCCAGGAGCCCGTTGAGCACGTCCACGGTGGCGCGGGCGTCGTCGAGCGCGCGGTGGTTGGGTGTGGTGGGCGTCCCGAAGAACGTGGCCAGGGTGCCTAGCCGGTGGTTGTGCACCTCGGGCCGGACCAGGACCGCCCGGGCCAGGCGCAGGGTGTCCACGACCGGGTAGTCGGGCCACTGCGTGCCCTCCCGTTCGCAGGCAGCCTTGAGGAAGCCGGTGTCGAAGGGCGCGTTGTGCGCCACCAGCACGGTGTCGGGTTCGGCGGCCAGGAAATCCAGCAGCCCGGGCAGGGCCTCGGTGATCGGCGGGGCGGTGGCCACCATCGACTGCGTGATGCCGGTCAGCAGGGTGATGGCGGCCGGGATGAGCACGCCGGGGTTGACCAGGGTGGTGAACTCGTCCACGACCCGGCCTTCGCGTACCCGAACCGCGCCGATCTCGGTGATCTGGGACTTTGAGGCGCTGGTGCCGGTGGTCTCCAGGTCGACGACGACGAAGGACACCCCGGTCAGCGGTGTGCCCAAGTCCCCGATGCTGGTTTGGACGCCGACGGGCGCCGCGGACTGTCGAACCACGCGGTCAGGGTAGTCGGGCCCCACGACCAAACACCGCCGGGCTACGGTCCGGCCCGTCCGACATGGAAAGATGTGGGTGACGGAGCGGCAGAGCCCGCCGCCCGTGACGAAGCACGATACAAGGAGGAACACCGTGGGGATCGCGATGCCGGGTGACAGTGAGCGTTGGCGATGCACCGGGTGCGGGAACCTCACCCGGTTCGACGTGACCCGGACGGTGCGCTCCCAGGACTTCGTGCACCAGGAGCTCTCCGGGGCCGGTGCGGTCGAGGAGCGCACGGTGCTCTCCGAGACGGTCGAGCGGGTGAAGTGCCGCTGGTGCGGCGCCACCGACAGCGTAGAGATCGTTTCCCGTCCCGACGCCGACCGGTCGGTCTCCGGCTCTTCGGCGGAGAGCGCGACGGGTCGGGCATGAGCGCCCGCCCGGACACGGGCGGCGAGGCCGACGGCACCGATCCGACCGGTGGAAACGGCACCGCCGGTCCGGTACCCCCTGAGGAGGGCGGGGAGCGCCTGCGCCGCCCCCTGCCAGAGCCGGTGCGCGCCCGGGTCGTCGAGTACGGCTCCGACGTGCTGGGCGGGATGCGCCCGTCCGACCTTCCCCCGCTACTGCGCAGAGTCGCGAAGTTCGAACCCCGCCGCAGGGCGCGGCTGGCCGGTCCGCAGATCGCCGCCCAGCTGGAGAACGACCACGGCTTCCGAGGGATGGTCGCCGCCAGGGTGGAGCAGGTCTGGCCCGAGCTGGCCGAGGGCATGCGCGCCGGGGTGGTCCCTCCCGCTGCCGACCCCGTGGCGGTGGCGGCGAGCGCCTATCTGCTGCGGCCCAAGGGCTGGCCGGAGATCATCGAGGGCGTCCACGAGGAGCTGGAGCGGCAGACCAGCGCCAAGGAGGCGGACGAGGCCGCCGAGGCCCTCGACGACGTCCGTCGGCGGCTGGAGGAGAGCCAACGCGGCCACCAGGCTGAGCTGGAGCGGCTGCGCGGGCAGATCGGGGAACAGCGAGCGGAGATCGCCGAGCTGCGCCGCAAGGTGCACACCGAGCGTCAGCGGGCCAAGAAGGCGACCGCCGAGGCCCGGCAGGCGTTGAGCGAGACCGCCGACCACCGCAGCGAGACCGAGAGCCAGGTCAGCGCCCTGGAGGTGGAGAACCGCCGGCTGCGATCCAGACTGGCTGACGCCGAGGCCCAGGTGGAGAACGCCCGCCGGGCGGTCCGGACCGGACGCAACGCCGACGAGGCCCGGCTGCGCGTGCTCCTGGACGTGCTGGTGGACGCCTCGCACGGCCTGCGCCGTGAGCTGGCGCTGCCCGCCTCCCTGGACAGCCCGGCCGACCTGGTCGCCGCGGCCCAGGAGGAGCAGCGCCGGGTGTCGCTGGGCGGACTGCCCGACGACGCCCCCGGGCTGCTGGAGCACCTGCTGACGGTGCCCCGGGTGCACCTGCTGGTGGACGGCTACAACGTCACCAAAACCGGGTATGGGACCCTACCGCTGGCCGACCAGCGCAACCGGCTGCTCAACTCGTTGGAAGGGCTGGCCAGCCGGACCAAAGCGGAGATCACCTGTGTGTTCGACGGCGCCGACGTGGAGGCGCCCCCGGTGGTGCCCAGCCGCAGGGTGCGGCTGCTGTTCAGCGCCCCCGGGGAGACCGCGGACACGCTGATCGTGCGGCTGGTGCGGGCCGAACCGCCCGGGCGGCCGATCGCGGTGGTCACCTCGGACAAGGAGATCGTCTCAGCGGTCCGGCGGGTGGGCGCCCGCGCGGTCCCCTCCCCCATCTTCCTGCGCCGTCTGGAGTCGTACAGCTGAGCACGGGCCGGGGCCGGTGCGCCGTTTTCGACTGAGAGACCCACCACGCGAACCAGCGCGCCGGACCCGCCCCCGCGAACCGCCACGACCGCGCCCAACCCCCAGTTCACAGCCGGTAGCGACCGCCGAAAAACCCGTCTCCAGGACCCCGGTGACCAGCGAGACGGACGTTTTTCGTTTCATGTCGTGGTTGAGCTGGGCAGGCGGGTCCGCTAGGTTCTTCCCGGAACGTGAGTGCTCCGTTGGATAGAAGGCCACCCTTGTGCCTACCCACCCCGACGGCAGACCCGCACACTCTCGTCAGACCCGTGCCCACACACGGGTTCCCCCCAGCTTTTTCGTCTCCCAAGCACCCCTTTGCGGACTTCTCAATTTCAAGGAGCGTGGACCGCCATGAAGAATCCCGGTGGTCGGCGTACGGCTCGCCGAATCGCTACGACCGGCCTAGGCGTGGTTGCCGCCGGTACCTTCATCGCCCCCGGTATCGCACACGCGGAGCCGACCCAGGACGAGGTCGAGGACCGCATTGAGGAGCTCAACCAGGAGGCCGCCACCGCGGTTGAGAACTTCAACCAGGCCGAAGAGGACTACGAGGCGGCCAAGGCCGCCTTCGACGAGCTCGACGGCCAGGTCGGCGACGAGCAGGAGCGCTACGACGAGCTGCGCGAGAAGGTCCAGCAGTTCGCTAACGCCACCTACCAGGGCGGTGAGCTCAACTCCACCGCCAACGTCCTGACCTCCGACGGCCCCGAGGCCCTGCTGGAGCAGAACGCCGACCTGAACTACCTGTCGGAGAACCAGCAGTCCCAGCTCGACGACTTCGGCGAATCCGCCGAGCGCCTGTTCGCGCTCAAGGACGAGGCCGAGAAGGCCCTCGAGGAGGCCGAGGAGGCCAAGGACGAGGCCGAGGAGGCCAAGGAGGAGGTCGAGGAGGCCATCGAGGAGCAGCAGGAGATCCTGTCCCAGTTCCCCGACTCCGACGCCTCCGCCGAGGGCGGCGACGACAGCAGCGGCCAGACCCCCGACGCGCCGGTCGGCAGCGGCGGCGCCTCCGCCGCCCTGGACTTCGCCTACTCCAAGGTGGGCCTGCCCTACGTGTGGGGCGGCACCGGCCCCAACGGCTACGACTGCTCCGGACTGGTCCAGGCGTCGTGGCGCGCCGCCGGCGTCGACCTGCCGCGCACCACCTACGGCCAGGCCGACGTGGGCACCCGCATCTACGACATGAGCGCCGTCCAGCCGGGCGACATCCTGTTCTTCTTCGGCGACCTGGGCCACAACGGGCTCTACGCCGGGAACGGCCAGATGGTGCACGCGCCGAGCAGCGGACGCAACCTCGAGGTGGTCGGTCTGGCCGCCTACTGGGGCGGTCAGTTCCAGTTCGCCGTGCGCCCCTAGGCGACCGGTACCGCAGCGGTTTCCGAGGCCGCCGTCCCCTCCGGGGCGGCGGCCTCGCGCGTGCGCCCGGCTCCTGCGTGTGCCCGGACCGGACCGCCTTTAGGGTCAGCGGAGAGCTTTTCGGACAGGTCTGTTCATTCAAGGGAACATCACGAAACAGTTGAGTGCGCCCCAAGGAATGCACTAGTGTTCATCGCCGAGCGTGGTTGCTCCCTTTTCACCACCCCCCGGTGGTGACAACCGCGCCCGGGTCGGGCACACCCCCACACCGTTTCGGCCACCCGCTCTGGCCCCCAGGACCCCACCCGGTGCAGTCCCTTGATCCCGCATGGCCTGGGACAAGGGGAGAAAGGTGTTTCAGTGTCTGCATCCCGTGGCGACCGCCGGCGCCGAACCGCGGTCATCTCCTCCCTCGCTCTCGGAGTCTTCCTCCTCCCCGCCGCCGTGGCCCACGCCGAGCCCACCGCGAGTGACGTCCAGGAGGAGATCGAACGCCTCGAAGAGGAGTTCATCGAACTCAACGCGACCTACAACGAGGCCAAGGAGACCTACGAGGCAGCCGAGGAGAAGCTCGAGGGCATCCTCGGCGACATCGAGACCGCCGAGAACAAGGTCGAATCCCTCAGCGGCGGTGTGCGCGCCCTGGCCAACACCACCTACACCGGCGTGGACCTGACCTCCCCCGCCCAGCTGATCGGCGCCACCGGCCCCGAGGCGGCCCTGGAGCACCAGGCCGACCTCACCTACCTCTCGGAGCAGCACCAGGAGAACCTCGCCCAGTACGTGGAGGAGCTCGAGCACCTGGAGAGCCTGCGCACCGAGGCCGAGGCCACCGAGGAGGCCGCCGCCGACGCCCTGGAGGAGGCGGAGGAGGCCACCGAGGCGGCCGAAGAGGCCATCGAGGAGCAGGAGGAGCTGCTCTCGGAGCTGACCGCCGAGGAGCAGGCGGCCGCCACCGAGAACGTCAGCACCGAAGAGAGCGCGAGCAGCGGTGGTGGCGGCGGAGGCGGCGGAGGAGCCAGCTACACCGGCCCGGCCACCGGCAACGCCCAGACCGTGCTGGACTTCGCCTACGCCCAGGTCGGCAAGCCCTACATCTGGGGCGGCACCGGCCCGAACGGCTACGACTGCTCCGGTCTGACCCAGGCCGCCTGGGCCCAGGCCGGCGTGGCCCTGCCGCGTACCACCTTCGACCAGGTCAACGCGGGCCAGCGGGTCAGCTGGGAGAACAAGCAGCCCGGTGACCTGCTGTTCTTCTACGGCGCCAGCCCGAGCCACGTGGGCCTGTACGCGGGCAACGGCGTAATGGTCCACGCCTCGACCTCAGCCCGGCCCATCGGCACGGTCCAGCTGAGCGACTACTACCGTTCCAACTTCGTCACCGCCGTGCGCCCCTAGGCTCCCCTAGCGGCACCGAGCGATCAGGGCCTCGCGAAACCACCCGGTTTCCCGAGGCCCTTCCGCCTGCCCAGCCCCTAGACTCGCTGGGGTGTCGCGAACCCTGATCATCACCAACGACTTCCCTCCGCGCGCGGGCGGCATCGAGTCCTTCGTGCACGAGCTGGCCCGGCGCCGCCCCCAGGGGTCGGTCCTGGTCTACTGCTCCTCCCCCGCCGCCGCGGACCACCGCGCCGAACCGGACTTCGACCTGCTCCAACCGTTCCCGATCGTGCGCGACGCGGCCCAGGTGCTGCTGCCCACGCCACGGGTGGCCCGCCGGGCCCGGGTCATCGCCGAGCTGGAGGACTGTGACTCGGTGCTCTACGGGGCGGCCGCGCCCCTGGGGCTGGTCGCCGCCGGACTGCGGCCCCGGGTGCGCCGCCAGGTGGCGCTCACCCACGGGCACGAGACAGGCTGGACCGTGGTGCCGGGCGCGAGTTCGGCACTGCGGCGCATCGGTGACACCGTCGACACCGTCACCTACCTGGGCGAGTACACCCGGCGGCGGCTGACCCGCTCGCTCTCCCCCGCGGCCGCCGCCCGGATGCGCCGCTTGGCCCCCGGAGTGGACACCGAACGCTTCCGGCCCGGCTGCGGCGGCGAGGAGGTCCGCGAACGCCTGGGCCTGGGCTCGCGGCCCGTGGTCGTGTGCGTGTCCCGCATGGTGCCCCGCAAGGGCCAGGACACCCTCGTCCGGGCCTGGCCCCGGGTGCTGGCCGACGTGCCCGACGCCGTCCTGCTGTTCGTCGGCGACGGCCCCTACGCGGCGAAACTCCGCTCGGCCGCGCTGGGCCTGGACTCGGTGCGCTTCACCGGGCCGGTTCCGGCCGCAGAGCTCCCCGCCCACTACGACGCCGGGGACGTCTTCGCCATGCCCTGCCGCACCCGGCGGGGCGGTCTGGACGTGGAAGGGCTGGGCATGGTCTACCTGGAGGCCTCCGCCACCGGGCTGCCGGTGGTCGCCGGGGCCTCGGGCGGCGCCCCCGACGCGGTCCTGGAGGGCGAGACCGGGCACGTGGTCGACGGCTCGGTGCCCGGGCCGACCGCCCGCGCGCTCATCCGGCTGCTGAAGGACCCCGACCGCGCCGCCCTGATGGGCGCACGCGGCCGGAAATGGGTTTCGGATGAGTGGTCCTGGGACTGCACCCTGGAGCGGCTGGACGGCCTTCTCAGCGGCGTTTAGAGGCCCTCGCCGTGGACCGAGCCGGGGGTGCCGGTTCCGTCGGTCCTCTGCGGTTCCCCGGTCACGCTGTGGGACAGCCACTCGTCCCAGGAGCGCTGGTAGTAGCCCCAGCCGTTGTCCCACTCCAGCTCGCGATCGGTCCCGGTGGTTTCCAGGATGTCCCCCATGAGCGACTGGTCGTGGAACCAGCGGGCGTCCTCCACGGACATGTTGGTGCAGCCGTTGGAGGTGTTGGCGCTGCCGATGTTGCCGGAGTTCCAGGGGGCGGCGTGGGTGAACTCGCCGCTGTTGGAGGTGCGGACCGCCCAGTCCACGTCCAGCCGGTAGTAGCCCGGCTCCCCCTCCGGGATACCCACGGTCGCGGAGTCCATCACCAACGACTCGTACTTCTCCATGGTCAGGTGGGTGCCGGAGGTGGTGGTGTCGAAGCGCTCTTCCGCGGCCCCGTTGCTAACCGGGATGGAGCGGACGGCCTCACCGTCGACGGTCACGTTCATCTCGTGGTCGGGCACGTGCATCGTGGAGATGAGCTCGCGGCCGACCTCGAACTCGATGCGGTGGTTAGCCACCCCGTAGACGCCGTCGGCGGCCTCGACCCCGGCCAGCCGCAGGTCCACGGTGATCTCCTGGTAGGGGTCCCAGTACTCCTTGGGCCGGAAGACCGCCATCTCGTCGGTGACCCAGTTCCAGGCCCCTTCGGTCTCCTCCTCAGCCGTGACCTCGATGGAGTTCTCCACCTGCGCCTTGTGGGTGACGGGCAGGTCGAAGTTGATGATCACGGGCATGCCGACCCCGACCACGTCGCCGCTGCTGGGGAAGTTGGAGGCGAGTTCGAGGCGCTGCCCGGGTACGGCCTCCAGAGTGGTGAACTCCGAGACGGTCTCGGTCTCCTCACCGTCGGCGTCGGCCGCGGTGACGGTGACCGTGACGGCGGCCCCGGGCAGCAGGTTCCAGTCGCTGATCCAGGCGTCCCCGGCCTCGCTGAGCGTGCCGGTGACCGCGAAGGGGTCCTCCTCGTCAGCTGAGCTCTCGGAACCCCGGCCCTCGGCTTCGGCCCCAGTCTCGCCCTCCGCGGTGCCGTCAGCGGTGCCGTCGGCGGCGGCCTGTTCGATCCGCACGTCGGTGATGGTCCCGTCCGCGGACTCGACCCGGACCGGGGTGTTGGGCGCGACCCCGGTGGCGCCGGGTGCGGGGGTGATCTCCACCTGCGGCCCCTGCTCCTGTTCCTGCTCCTGCCCCGATCCCCCCGGGGCAGAGGTGCCGCCGGGCTCGTCCCCGCCGGAGGTGCACCCCGCCGCGAGGAGGACCAGGGCGGCGGCTGTCACGGCCAGTCGGGGTTGGGTGGTTCGTCGCTTCACACCAAGGACCTCCAGCGTCCGTTCTCGACGGGGCCCGGGCGTGCGCGGAGCGGGTGCGCGCCGGCGTGACGCCGTCAGGGCCTGGATGCGGCGTGAACTGCGCAGAGAGCAGCAGTCACGTGGGGGCCACCGAAAAAGAATACCCCGGTGCCCGGGGTCGTCCTGGGGACAACCTCCGGCCACCGGGGCGGTGACGCTCACATCCTACCCTGCGTAGCGATTCACTCTCGAGGAGTGATCAGCTCGCGGGGTGCGCACGTCAGTGCTGGAACTCCTTGCGGTAGTACTCGAAGACCCAGCCCAGCGAGGTGAGCATGATCGCGAGGAAACCGATGAACACCATCCACCAGCCGATCGCCACGCCGACCGCCGTGAAGGCGACGGCCATCGCGACGAACAGCGGCCACCAGCTGTGCGGGCTGAAGAAGCCGTACTCACCGGCGTTCTCGGCGATCTCGCCGTCGAGCCGCTCCTCGGCCGGAAGGCCGTGGTGGTGCTCACTGTGGCGAGCCGACTGCCAGAGCCAGTAACCGATCATCCAGCCGAAGCCGATCGAGACGACCAGGGCGGTGGTGCCCGTCCACTCGATCGCACCGGTGTCCTGGTACGACCAGTAAATGTACAGTGCGGCAGCCAGACCGAAGAAGGTCGAGATGCCCATGAACAGGTAGGCCTGCATCTTCATGTGCGCTACCCCCTACTTCTTCTCGGCACCGGCCGCGACGGCACCGGGTGCCGCGGCGTGCGGGTGGTTGAGGTCGAAGGCCGGACGCTCGGACCGGATCCGGGGCAGCGACGTGAAGTTGTGTCGCGGCGGCGGGCAGGAGGTCGCCCACTCCAGCGAGCAGCCGTAGCCCCACGGGTCGTCGACGTTGACCATCGGCGCGTTCTTCGCGGTGATGTACATGTTCCAGAAGAAGATGAGCGTCGAGGCCGCGAGCACGAACGACGAGATCGAGGAGATCTGGTTGAGCTCCGTGAAGCCGTCCCCGGGCAGGTAGTCCGCGTAACGACGCGGGAAGCCCATGGCACCCAGCCAGTGCTGGACCAGGAAAGTGCCGTGGAAGCCCAGGAAGAGCAGCCAGAAGTGGGCCTTGCCCAGCTTCTCGTTGAGCATCTTGCCGGTGAACTTGGGCCACCAGAAGTAGAAGCCCGCGAACATCGCGAACACCACGGTGCCGAACACCACGTAGTGGAAGTGCGCCACCACGAAGTAGGAGTCGGTGACGTGGAAGTCGATGGGCGGCGAAGCCAGCAGCACACCGGTCAGACCACCGAAGAGGAAGGTGACCAGGAAGCCGATCGTGAACAGCATCGGCGTCTCAAACGTGAGCTGTCCACGCCACATCGTCCCGATCCAGTTGAAGAACTTCACACCGGTGGGGACCGCGATGAGGAACGTCATAAACGAGAAGAACGGCAGGAGTACCGCGCCGGTCGGGAACATGTGGTGGGCCCACACGGTCACGGACAGACCGGCGATGGCGATGGTGGCCGCCACCAGACTCTTGTAACCGAAGATCGGCTTGCGGCTGAACACCGGCAGGATCTCCGTCGCGATACCGAAGAACGGCAGCGCGATGATGTACACCTCGGGGTGACCGAAGAACCAGAACAGGTGCTGCCAGAGGATGGCACCGCCGTGCTCGGCGTTGAAGACCTGGGTACCGACCATGCGGTCCGCGCCCAGGGCGATCAGGGCCGCGGTCAGAACCGGGAACGCGATGAGCACCAGGACACTGGTGAGCAGGGTGTTCCAGGTGAAGATCGGCATGCGGAACATCGTCATACCGGGCGCGCGCATGCACAGACCGGTGGTGATGAAGTTGACCGCACCGAGGATCGTGCCCAGACCGGAGACGATCAGGCCCAGGATCCACAGATCACCGCCCAAGCCCGGCGAGCGGACCGCGTCGGACAGCGGCGTGTAGGCGAACCAGCCGAAGCTGGCCGCGCCACCCGGGGTCAGGAACCCGCTGATGGCGATCAGGCTGCCGAACAGGAACAGATAGTAGCCGAACAGGTTGATCCTGGGGAAGGCCACATCGGGGGCGCCGATCTGCAACGGCATGAGGATGTTCGAGAACCCGACGAACAGCGGGGTCGCGAACATCAGCAGCATGATCGTGCCGTGCATCGTGAACAGCTGGTTGAACTGCTCGTTGGACATGAACTGCATGCCCGGCGAGAACAGCTCCAGCCGCATCAGGAGCGCCAGCACGCCGCCGAAGAGAAAGAAGGCGAAGGAGGTGATCAGGTACATGTACCCGATGACCTTGTGGTCGGTCGACGTCATCCAACTGACGATGATCGACCCTTTGCTTGACGGTGTCTGACCGTCAGTGCGGGGTTCGGTTGCCGTCGTGGTCATCTACTCGTCATTCTCCTCGGACTCGGTCGCCTCTGCGTCCTCGTCCTCAGCGTCGGTGTCGGCGCCGGCGTCCTCCGCGGCCTCAGCCTCAGCGGCCTCGGCAGCCGCGGCGGCCTCAGCCTCAGAGGTCTCGGCGGCTTCCTCGGCATTGGACTGCTGCTCAGCGGCCCAGGCGTCGTACTCGTCCTGCGGCAGGACCTCGACGTTGAAGAGCATGCGAGTGTGGTCCACACCGCACAGCTCGGCGCAACGGCCGACGTAGTCGCCCGCGGTGCCCTCCTTGACGTTCGCCTGGAAGGCGTTGTCACGGCCCGGGACGACGTCCATCTTGAAGCCGAACGCCGGGATCCAGAACGAGTGGATCACGTCGGGCGAGTAGAGGTCGAAGTGAACGATGGCGCCCTCGGGAAGAACGAGGGTCGTCTGGGTCTCGGGGTCAGCGGTGCCGTCCGGGTTGGGGATACCGACCTCGGAGAAGAGCACCTCCCCGCCGTTCTCCTTGGTGTCGTCCATGTAGTTGAACTGCCAGGCCCATTGGAAGGCCACGACCTCTACATGGACGTCCGCGGGCTCTTCTGTGTCGAGCAGGTAAGCCTGGTCTCGCGCGGTGAAGAAGAAGAGCACCGAGATGACGACGATCGGCAGAACGGTGTACAGCGCTTCGATGGGCATGTTGTACCGCACCTGCGGCGGCAACTGCTCAGAGCGCTTGCGGTGGAAGAGGATTGTCCAGATGAACAGTCCCCACACGAGAATGCCGACCGCGAAAGCCGCCACCCACGAGCCCTGCCAGAGCGAGAGAACACGCTCGGCCTGCTCGGTGATCGGCTCCGGCATGCCCAAACGAGTGAGATCGTTCGACGCGCAGCCGGTCGCGGCCAGCCCCAGCACGGCGAGCGCGGCGCCGCGTGGTGCCCATCGGCGCAGAGTTGAGCGCCGATTTTTTTGGCGGGTCGGACTCACGGATTGCCTTCCCAGCGGTGAAGCCCGTGGATCCTCCACGGGCGGCCTAAGTATCCAAAGCTTGTCAGGGGGAAACATTATCGCGAACCGCCCAGCGTGCCGTTCATGGGCTTGCCTGGTCAGCGTGTTGCCAGGCGCGCCCTCTGACGGAACGCGCGGTGGTCTCACAGAGCCGGGCCAGGTCGCCCGCGAGGGATGTCCTCCCGGCTGGCTACGAGGCGCGGCCCGGCGCTCCCCCGGGCCTTCGTTCACGCCCGTGCACATCCCCACCCGAGGTGGTGGTGTGCACGGTCGCGGCACGAGACTAAGGCGAGCGTATCGCTGGGTTTACGACACCCTTAACCGGGTGCGCCTTTTGGCGCGCACCGGGTCAAGATTGGGACACAGGACGACAACCAACGGGGGTGGACGTGCCCGAGCGACCGACTTCGCAACAGCCTCTGGTCACCGTGGAGGCGGTGGGCCGCAAGTGCCCGATTCCGATCATCATGCTGGCCGCCCGATTGCACGAAGTGCCCATCGGAGCGGTCATCGCGGTCACCGCGGACGATCCCGCGGCGAGCGCGGACCTACCGTCCTGGTGCCGGATGAAGATGCACGAGTTCGTCGCCGAGCGACCCTTGGCACGAGGTAGCGAGTTTCACATTCGGAGGATGTACTGACCCCCGGCGAGCCTTTCGGGGCACGATCCGGATTTTCGGTTCCGTTGCGATAACGATTCGCGCCAGCCGGTTTTCTGGGAGTGGCGCGAAGCACGCGTTTCCCCGCCCGCCGCCTCGGGGAGGCGCCGGGCAAAGCGAAGGCCGCGCGGACACGGGGTCCGCGCGGCCTGGCCCGCGGGCACGGCACCACCTGGGGTGGAGCCGCTGCGCGGGAGGTGCTTAGCGAGCGTAGAACTCGACGACGAGCTGCTCGTCGAAGGGCACCGGGATCTGCTCGCGCTTGGGGCGGTCGATGACCGCGACGCGCAGGTCCTTGTGGCTGACGGCGAGGTAGCCGGCGATCTTGTCGTCGGCGTGAACGCCCTCAGCAGCCTCGACGAACGGGACCATCGAGCGGGACTTCTCCCGAACGCTGATGATCTGGCCCGGCTTGACCTGGTACGACGGGATGTCGACCTTCTTGCCGTCCACGGTGATGTGGCCGTGGTTGATGAACTGACGCGCGGCGTAGATCGAGGCGGCCAGACCGGCGCGCAGCACGACCGTGGCCAGACGCAGCTCGAGCTCGCCGAGCATCTCCTCGCCGGTACGGCCGGGACGCTTCTTGGCGTTCTCGTAGATCCTGACCAGCTGCTTCTCGGTCAGGTCGTAGTACCAGCGCACCTTCTGCTTCTCCGCCATACGAACGGCGTAGTCGCTGCTGTTGCGGCGGACGCGACGACCGTGCTCGCCGGGCGGGTACGGACGCTTCTCGAAGTAGCTGACCGCCTTACGGGTCAGCGGGGTGCCGGCGCGCCGGGACAACCGCACCTTCGGTCCGGTGTAGCGCATGCAAAGTCCTTTCAGGGTGAATCAGGGAATCCCAGGTAAGGCTTGCCTAGATCTGGGAGGCGCTCAGGGCGCCCGAGCCCCGGTGTCCCGCGGTGCGGGTCGGAAGCGGGTTCCCCACCGTCGCGCGTGACCCGGCGCGAACGGCTTGGGCGAATGACCCGGCACGCGTTTCAACGCACCGAGCGGGCACGGGAAAGCCCCGTGCGGGTCACGACCATCCACTTTACGGGCTCGGAGACACCGCCCCGACCAGAAGCCGCGTTTTTCCGGTCGGGGCGGGTGCGGGTCACACGCCGACAGGGGGTCGGCGGGAGCACCCCGGTCCCACGAGGACCCGGGTCACACGAAGGGCTTGACCTCGGCGGCTGCCTCGGCTCCGTAGGAACGCTCCAGGCGCTCCAGCAGGGAGGCACCGGTGAGCGTGTACTCCTGCGGGCCGTCGGCCTCCAGGCAGTGGACGGCGGTGGCGTTTCCGACCTGGGCGGCGCGCTCCAGGGACAGGCCCCAGGAGTGGGCGGACAGGAACCCGGCGCGGAAGGCGTCGCCCATGCCGGTGGGGTCGACGAGCTCGTCGACGGCGGCGGAGGGTACGTGGATGCTCGGCTCGCCCTGGCGGTCGATCCGCGCGCCCTTGGCACCCAGGGTGGTGATCCGGGTGCCGACCTTGGCCAGGATCTCGGCGTCGGACCAACCGGTCTTCTGCTCGGCCAGGGCCTTCTCGTACTCGTTGCTGAACAAGAAGGCGGCGCCCTCGATGAGCGTGCGCACCTCCGGGCCGTCCATGCGGGCCAGCTGCTGGGAGGGGTCAGCCGCGAAGGGGATGGAACGCGTACGGCACTCCTCGCTGTGGCGGACCATGGCGGCCGGGTCGTCGGCGCCGATCAGGACGAGGTCGAGACCGCCCAGGCGGTCGGCGATCGGCTGGAGCTCGATGTTGCGGGCCTCGGCCATCGCACCGGTGTAGAAGGAGGCGATCTGGTTCTGGTCCCGGTCCGTGGTGCAGATGAACCGGGCCGTGTGGCGCAGCTCGGAGATGTGCACGGCCGAGGTGTCGACGCCGTGGCGGTCCAGCCAGGCGCGGTACTCCTCGAAGTCGGCACCGGCCGCACCGACCATGACCGGGTTGAGGCCGAAGCCGCCCATGCCGAAGCAGATGTTGGCCGCGACGCCGCCGCGGCGCACGTCCAGCTCGTCGATGAGGAAGGAGAGGGACAACTGCTGGATCTGCTCGGGGATGATCTGCTCGGCGAACCGACCCTCGAAGGTCATCAGGTGGTCGGTAGCGATGGATCCGGCAACCGCGATACGCACGGGACGTGGGCTCCTTGTTGGGGAAGTGGTTCGCTCGGAGACGAGCTGAGCGAGCTGGTGCGGGCATGCCGAGGACGTGCCCGTTCGGACCTGCCAAGGGTACCCAGAGTGCCGGACCGCTACACAGGTGGGCGGACGCCCGATCCCGCACGGGCGGAAAAAGCAGGGGGGAGGGTGGACGCCTCGGGTGCGTCCGCCCTCCCCCCGGTAGCTCCGAGAGCCTTCAGGTGCCCCTAGTTGAAGGAGTCACCGCAGGCGCAGGAACCGGTGGCGTTGGGGTTGTCGATGGTGAACCCCTGCTTCTCGATCGTGTCCACGAAGTCGATGCTCGCACCGATGAGGTAGGCGGCGCTGCGGCGGTCGGTGACGACCTCGACACCGTCGAAGTCGGCGACGACGTCACCGTCGAGGTCGCGCTCGTCGAAGTAGAGCTGGTAACGCAGCCCCGAGCAACCACCGGGCTGGACGCCTACACGCAGGCGCAGGTCATCGCGGCCCTCCTGGTCAAGGAGCGCCCGAACCTTGTCGGCCGCACCCTCGGTGAGGATGACTCCCTGCGCGGTGGCTTCGCTCTGAACCGTCATGTTGTAAAGCTCCTCTTGAAAGGGGTTGCGGCCGTCTGGCGACCCCGGTCGCGTACCGGATCTGCCCCGCCGGGGCGGGTCCAGTCCTCTTCAACGGGTCCCAACGCCGGAAGCCTGTGTGGCATTCCGCCGTGTGGCCGCTGTGTTCGCCCTGCCGCCTCGTCCGCACGGTGCACGTGTGGCCTCGGCGACGCACGGGTGTGCTCGTACCTCCAAGGGTAATTTGTCCGGGGCCCGGATGCCATCTCCGCAGGTCCCGCAGATCGAAGGACGGAGGGGTTCCGGCCCCGGAACCCGGGTGCACCGGCCGGTTTCACAGGCCCGGGGCGCCGTAGACCGGGAACCAGCGGGAACGGTCCTTCTCCATCGGGAGGTCGTCCCCGATCGCCGCCTCCACCTGGAGTTCCAGCGCGTTGTCCCGCTGCTTGCCGCTCTTGGGCGCGAAGGGGTAGAAGGTCCCGCGCTTGTACAGGTAGACCAGGCCGACCGAGCGGCCCCCGGTGTCGGTGAAACCCACCAGGGAGCACAGCAGGGAGGGGCCGTAGCCGTTGGCTTCCAAGGTGGAATTGACCGCGTGCAGGTCGGTGACGAGCCCGGTGATGTCGGTGTCCACGAGCTCGCCGCCGGACTCCCCTTCGGCCGTCTGGGAGCCGCGCACGACCAGCCAGGTATAGCCGTAGTCGTCGGTGCTCTGCTCGACCGGCGGTCCGTCTCCGGCGTTGAGCAGCGCGGTGACGTCGCGCTCGATGTCGGCGAAGGCGGCGCCCTCGGCAGCGCGAAAGGCCACCGACCCCGAACCGGTGGGGGTCAGGCCAACCCCGGCCCGCAGGGTGAGCGCAGCCGAGGGCAGGCCAAAGAGCGCGTCGAGGTCGGGCTTGACCGGTGCGGACCGGCCGAGCAGGGCGCGCCAGAAACTCATGCTGGTGGGTTCCCCTCGTGGGTGGTCTCGTGGGCGGCGTCGTCAGTGGCGTGCCCGGCCCAGAGTGGTCGGGCACGGTGTGGTCAGGCCCCGCGGCCGAGCTGGCGGGAGATGTCGGAGAGCTGGGCCAGGCGCTGCTCCACCGGCGGGTGGGTGGCGATCAACTGGTTCATGCTGAAGCCCTTCTTGGCGAAGGCAGGGGCAAAGAAGAAGGCGTTGAACGGCTCGACCTGGCGCAGGTCGCGGGTGGGGATGCGGGCCATGTCCCCGGTGATCTTGGACAGGGCGCTACCCAGCATGGAGGGGCGGCCGGTCAGGTAGGCAGCGGCGCGGTCCGCGGCGAGCTCGCGGTAGCGGGACAGGGCCCGGGTGAGCAGGAAGCTCAGCACCCAGGCCACGGCGCTGACCACGACGACCAGGAGGGCGATGACCGCCGGGGCCGGGCCGCTGTTGTTGCCGCGGTTTCCGCCCGCCCCGGCGAACATGGCGAAGCGCAGTCCGGCCTGAGTGAGGAAGCCCGCGACGATACCGAGGAACCCGGCGATGGTCATCACCATGACGTCGCGGTGGGCGATGTGCGAGAGCTCGTGGGCGACGACCGCCTCCAGCTCGGGCCCGTCCAGGCGGCGCATCAGCCCGGTGGTCACGCAGATGACCGCGGACTTCTCGCTGTGTCCGGTGGCGAAGGCGTTGGGGACGTCGGTGTCGGCGATCCCCACTCGCGGTTTGGCCATGTCGGCCATCGCGCACAGGCGGTCGACCATGGCGTGCAGGTCCGGGGCCTGCTGGGGGCTGACCTCCTTGGCGCCCATGGCGAACATGGCGATCTTGTCGGAGGAGAAGTACGAGAAGGCAGCGAAGGCCGCGACCAGGATCAGCACCAGCCAGATGTTGAGCCCGGCCAGGACCAGACCCACCACGAAGGCGACGTAGACCAGGAAGAGAAGGACCATGGTCATGACCATCCGGGCCGTCAGCCCCCGGTCTGGACGGAACTTCGAACCTGCCACGCCGTTTCCTTCCCCCTGCGGATGTTCGGAGTGTAGTTCGGGCAGGTGAGAAACGGGTTAAAGCGGGCCGCCGCGTGTTCCCTGATTCGGGTGAAGCGGGCCACAGGATCCGCGGTGGCCGGACCTGGACATGACACACCGCGGCCGCCGTGACACGGGGTCACGGCGGCCGCGGTGGAAAACGCGCACGCAGGCACCGAGCGTGGCCGGACGTGTTCCCCGATAGCTGCCCGCTGGTGGGAACACGTCTGCTTCGGGGGCTCACCCGGACGGCGGTGGGACCGGTTGGGAGGGTCCCCTAGCCCGGGATGAGTCCGTCGTCCTGCAGCATCTCGCGTACCTCGTCCATGCTGGCGTCAGCGTGGGGGAGGATGAACTGCGAAGGCTCCAGGGAGTCGGGCGGCAGCGGCTTGCTGTCCTGCCGCACCTTCTCCAGGAGGTCGTGCAGGGCCGTGCGGAAGGTGGCTTCGTCACCGGACTCGATCGCCGCTTCCAGAGCGGCGTCGAACTCGTTGAGCAGCTCCAGGTCGGCTTCGGTGAGGTCCACCTGACCCTCACCCATGATGCGAACGATCACGAGCCCTCCCGGTTCCCGGCACCGTTGCCGCCCTCGATCTGCGGCGTGGCGCTGCCGCCGTTGCCGCCGCCCAGCTCAAGCTTCATGCGCTCGAGCTCGGCGTCGACCCCGGTCGTGCTCGCCAGCTGGTCGAGCTCGTGCTGGATGTCGTCGCGCGGGCCGCTGCCCGTGACGTCGTCCAGCGCGCCGGAGGCCAGGAGCTCGTCCACCGCGCCGGCGCGGGCCTGCATCTCGGCGGTCTTGTCCTCCGCCCGCTGCACGGCCATGCCGACGTCGCCCATCTCCTCGGAGATGCCGGAGAAGGCCTCGCTGATCTGCGTCTGGGCCTGGGCGGCGGTGTAGGTCGCCTTGATGGTCTCCTTGCGCGTGCGGAAGGCGTCGACCTTCGCCTGCAGGCGCTGGGCGGCCATCGTGAGCTTCTGCTCTTCGCCCTGGAGGTTGGCGTGCTGCTCGCGCAGGCCCTCGATCTGGCTGGTGAGACCGGAGCGACGGGTGAGGGCCTCGCGAGCGAGGTCCTCACGACCCTGGGTCAGGGCCGCCCGGCTCTGGTTCTCCAGCTTGCCGGACTGCTGCTCGAGCTGCTGGATCTGGAGCTCGACCCGCTTACGGGAGGTCGCGACGTCAGCGACACCGCGACGAACCTTCTGCAGGAGTTCGAGCTGTTTCTGGTACGAGTAGTCGAGGGTTTCCCTGGGGTCCTCGACAGAGTCCAGGGCCTTGTTGGCCTTGGACTTGAAGATCATCGAAAGTCGCTGAAACACGCTCATCGGCGTGGCCGTCCCCTTCTCGGTGCGTACATCGGCTGTTCCCAGCGGGCGCTTTGCCCAACCCTACGCGGTCTGGCCCGCGGTCGCCATAAAGCTATGACCGGCTACCCTGAGGGTGTGTTCCGACGTCGCTCCGCTTCCGCAGCCCCGGATTCGAACTCTGCCGAATCCGCCAGCCCTGAGGCCACTGAGGCCACCCAACCTAAGGGATATACCCCGAAGAAGGGTGTGCCCACCCCTAAGCGCAGGGAATCCGAAACCGCCCCGCGCCGACCGGTGAAGGCCCCTGAGACCCGTAAGGAGGCCTACCGCGCCTACCGGGATCGTCTCGAACGTCAACGCGGCACGACCGCCCGGCGTTCCGGTGCTCCCAAGGGCGACGAGAAGTACTTCCGTCAGCAGGACCTCGGGAAGGCCCGCGCCTTCGCCCGCGACTTCATCGACTCGCGTCGCAGCGCCAGTGAGTTCTTCCTGCCGTTCTCGATCCTGATCATCGCGCTGCTGTTCATCAACAACCCGCTCTTCCAGGTGGGTGTGGCCTACGTCCTGTGGCCCCTGATGATGGTCACGATCATCGCCGAGGGCGTCATGGTCGGCCGCACGGTCAAGCGCCGGGCCATGGAGTACTTCCCCGACGACCCCGCGATCAAGGGCATCGGCATGTACGCCGCGATGCGCCAGCTGCAGTTCCGGCGCCTGCGTCTGCCCAAGCCCCGCGTCAAGGTCGGCGAGGACCCCACCCCGAACAGCGCCCGCTGAACGGCGAGCCGTCCCACCACATCCCCATCCCGTCCGACGTGAGCAGGGCCGGTGCGCGCACCGGCCCTTCACTTCGTGTGCCGCCCCGCTCTATGGGAGCGTTCCCGACAACCGGCGGCCGGGTCTCGGCAACGGTGGCGCCGACCACTAGAGTTCCCCCATGGAATTTCGGCATCTAGGCAACAGCGGTCTCATCATCAGTGAGATCGCCTACGGGAACTGGATCACCCACGGCTCCCAGGTCGAGGAGGACACCGCCGCCTCCTGCGTCCGCGCCGCACTCGACGCGGGCGTCACCACCTTCGACACCGCGGACGTCTACGCCCAGGGCAAGGCCGAGGAGGTCATGGGTCGCGCGCTGAAGGGCGAGCGCCGCGACGGCCTGGAGATCTTTTCCAAGGTCTACTGGCCCATGGGCCCGGGCAAGAACGACAAGGGCCTGTCCCGTAAGCACATCATCCGAGGCTGCGAGGACTCCCTTCGCCGTATCGGAACTGACTACCTGGACCTGTACCAGGCGCACCGGTTCGACTACACCACCCCGTTGGAAGAGACCATGCGGGCCTTCGAGGACCTGGTCCGCCAGGGCAAGGCCCTCTACATCGGCGTCTCCGAGTGGCGCGCCGAGGAGATCGAGCGGGCGCTCAAGATCGCCGACGAGATGGGCTTCGACCGGATCGTCTCCAGCCAGCCGCAGTACAACATGATCTGGCGGGTCATCGAGTCCGAGGTCGTCCCGCTCTCCGAGCGCGAGGGCATCGGCCAGATCGTCTGGTCCCCCATCGCAGGCGGCATTCTCACCGGCAAGTACAAGCCGGGCCAGGAGCTCCCCGCGGGTTCGCGCGCCAGCGACCCCAAGAGCGAGAAGTTCCTCGCCGACAAGGTCTCCGACCAGACCCTGCTGGAGCGGGTGCAGCAGCTGGAGCCGCTGGCCGCCGAGGCCGGACTGACCCTGTCGCAGCTGTCCGTGGCGTGGGTGCTGCAGAACCCGAACGTGTCCGCCGCCATCATCGGCGCCTCCCGTCCCGAGCAGGTCGAGAGCAACGTCGAGGCGGCCGGGGTCAAGCTCGACGCCGGGCTCATGGCCCGGATCGACGAGGTCCTGGGCGACAGCGTCGAGCGCGACCCGGCGCTCACCAAGAGCCCGGAGAACATCCGCGGCTGACGCGCAGAGCATCGAAGGTGAGGGCCCGGCGGCCGTACGGACCGCCGGGCCCTCACCCGTCCCGGCCGACACGGTGAGCGCCGCCCCCGGGACCGGAAGGGCAACCTCGGCCGCACCCGCGGACAGGCGCGGCGCAGGGGTGGCCTACTCGGCCGCGAGGGGCATCGTGTAGACCTCCCGGTCCTCCTCCATCAGGGCGACGCTGCCCACGCCGCCCTCCGCGAGTTCGGCCCAGTTCTCGCCCAGCCAGCTCTCGGCGTCGCCGCGCGACGTGAACGACTCGGTCGGCAGCTCCTCCGTCTCGGCCCGGGCCCCGCCCGCCTCGAGATACCGCCACGTCCACGTCATGTTCGACCACCCTTCGTCGCCGGTTCCACGGTGGGTGCACCGCGATCCTGTGCCGAGCTTAACCAAGGCTCACCAGTTTCCTTAGTGATCCCTCATTCTCCTCAGTTCTGCTCCGGGTGGCCTGGATGCGCTGACCAGTGGGTTTGACTGAAACCCCCACCCTTGGTCACTCCCTCGTGCCATGATTCGAACATGTCCACCCCTTCCCAGCCCACGACCGACCCCTTTCCAGAGCAGGCGGCCACCCCGGCCGCGCGCCCCGGCCAGGGCGTGCCGCTCCGGGCCGTGCGGGGTGGCGGCCGGTGAGCCGCAAGATCCCGCTCGCCCAGGGTGAGACCTCCCGCACCGCGTGCGCCCCAATGGTGCTGCGAACCGGGGTGGACGAGAAAACCGGCGAGCTCCTGTTGGCGCCTGTGCTGGCCGAGCGGGTGGGCTGGGCCGCCGACCTGGTGGCCCAGATGACCGGCGCGCTGCTGGTTGCACACTGGAACACCACCGACGTGGACACCCTGGCTGCCGGGGCCGATGCCGGGGGCCGCAAGCTCCCCTCGAACGCGTGGATGGCGCTGCGCCGCTTGGGCTGGACCACCGCACCGCCCCAGGGGGTGAGGGTCAACGACCGGATCGTGCGCATGGCCCAGGAGACGGCCGGGCGTGCTCTGCGGTCGGTGAAGTGGCGCGCTGACGTGGTCGCCGGAACCCTGGCCACCTGGCCCGCTGATCCCAAGAAGCGCACCAGCCAGGAGTGGGAAGCGGTACGTGCCGCGATCCCGGGCGGTGAACACCTGCCCTCCAGCGTGATCCGCTCCCGCACCCGGCAGATCGCCGCCTTCGAGCGTAAGAACGACCGTCTCCCGGCTGATGTGTTCGAGCTGGAACCGAAGCCGGGTATGGCGCGGATGCTGGTGCTGGCAGCGTGCGACGCCCAGCAGGCCACCATCGAACGTTCCGACGACGGGCGGCGTGCGCTGTTGCGGTTGCAGCTGCCCACCCGTCCCGATCCGGTCTCCTACCGGGACTGGACGTGGGTGGCCTGCCCCCTGAACCTGCCGCCCACCATCGGGGCCGATGCGCTCCTGCACCTGCCCACCCTGCGCCCACAAGGCGGGCGGGTAAGTATTGATCTGGCCTACACCCACGCCGTCCCCAAGACCAAGCGCACCGGGCACACTGTCGCGTTGGGTGTGGACTGGGGGCTGAACACCCTACTGTCGGCGGGGGCTGCCCGCCTGGGCGAGGACGGCCGTATCATCGCGCTGGGGGCCGGGGCGATGTTCCGGGCCGGGGGTGTGCTGGCCAAGCAGCACCGGCTACGCCGCCAGAGCGAGTACCTGCACGCCAAGGCCGAGCACTACCAGCGGCTCATCCGTCAAGACGCCGATCATCCGCTGTCCGGCAAACACCAGGTGCTGCGGGAGGAGTTCCGGCAGGTGGCCGAGCGCCGGTCCAACCTCAACCAGGCTCTGGCCGCTTCGGCCGCCCGCTGGGCGGTGGACCAAGCCATCGCGGCCGGGGCCACGGTCATCTACCTGGAAGACCTGCGCTCGATGGAAGCGGGCGGCATGGGTCGCACGCACAACACGCGCCTGTCCCAGACCGTGCGCGGGCGCATCGCTGAGCGGATGCGGCACCTGGCCGCCGAGGTCGGCATCGCCGTGGTGAGCGTCCCGGCGAAGAACACCTCCAAGCACTGCCCCCGCTGCCTGGTCCCACTCAGGCACCGCAAGGCCCCCGACCGGCCCACCACACCCGGGTGGAAATGGGCCCTGTGCCCCACCCCCGGTTGCGGATGGCAGGGCGACCGCGACACCGGGGCCTGGCAGCGCATCGCCGCACGCGGCCTCACCCACCAGACCAAGACCGTCACCGACCGCACCACGGGCGCGATGGCCATCCGCTCGGTGGTCGACAAGCTCGAAGCCAAGGCCGTGGTCACGGCCACCGCACCCCAGACCCGCCGGGCGGACCGGTCCAAGACCGGACCAACCCGGCACCGCAGGACTCAACGCCCCGCGCCCAGGCGACGCGGGGCACCCTCCCCCGCCCGGCCCCAGGGCCGGGCGGGCCAGCGTCCGGGGGGACACGCACCAACGGACCGGACCGGGCTGCCCCGCGCGGCCCACCGGCACCAGGGCGTGAAGACGATCAGCACACCCACCACCCGGCCAACCCGGCACAGACCGGCCGGGGCGGTGCTGGGCGCGGGCTTCCACCTGCACGCCCACGCCACCCCACCGCGGTGGGCAGATCCTCCCTCAGACACCATCAGTCTTGTTGAGGATCACTAAGCAGATCAGAGACGCTTGGCTCGCGATGCTGTTTACTTTTTGGGTGCGTATCCGATTTCTGGGGACAGCGGGTCACACGGGCTGGCCAGCCCCGCAGTGCACCTGCTCGTCCTGCAACAAGGCCCGCGCGGATCGTCGGCTGCCGCTGAGGGTGACCGTCGACGACCGTTTCCGCCTGCGCGAGTCCGGGGCGGTCGGCCCGGTCCCGCCGGGCTACACGGTGACGCCCACCCCGGACGGCGCCCTGGTCGAGGGCGCCGACGGCGGGCGTCTGCTCTACGCTCGCTCCGGCCCGGGCCCGCTGCCCGGGGGACCGCCCGTCGAGGAGCGGCCCACGGGGTCGTCGGTGTACTCCTCCGCGCCCGAGCAACAGGTGGACATGGTCATCGTGGACGCCGCCCAGCGCCCGGAGATCATCGGGGAGCTGCGCCGTTCCGGGGTGATCGGGGTGACCACCGCCGTGGTGGCGGTCGGCGGCGACCACCGGATCCGCTCCCCCGAGGAGTTCGCGCGGCGCGCCCGCCTGTGGGGCGCCCTGGTTCCGGGGGACGGCAGCGTCATGTCGTGCCCGCCCGCCGTGTGGCCGGAGTCGCGGCCGCACGGACCGCACCGGACCCTGGTCACCGGCGGGGCGCGTTCGGGCAAGTCCACCGAGGCCGAGCTGCGTCTGCTGGCCGAGCCCCGGGTGGTCTACGCGGCCACCGGGCCGGTGGCCGACCCCGAAGCGGACCCGGAGTGGGCGGAGCGCGTCGCTCACCACCGTCGGCGCCGCCCCTGGTGGTGGCGGACCGAGGAGACCACCGATCTCGCGCTGCTGCTGAAGAAGGCGCGGGGCGCGGTCCTGGTCGACTGCCTGGGGACCTGGCTGACCTCGGTCATGGACGAGGCCGGCCTGTGGGAGGAGGAGCCGGCCGGGGATGCCGAGGAGCGGGTGGAGGCGGCCGTGCACGAGCTGCTGGAGGCCTGGCGTTCGACCCAGGCCTATGTCGTGGCGGTCACCAACGAGGTGGGTTCGGGTGTGGTTCCGCCGACCCGCTCGGGTCGGATCTTCCGTGACCAGTTGGGGCTGCTGAACCAGTGGGTGGGCGCCGAGTCCGAGGAAGTGGTGCTGGCCGCGGCCGGGCGCATGATGGAGCTTCCGTGAACGGTGCCGACGCCGTGGCCGGTGCCCGGATGGCTGTGGGTACCTTCACGGTCTGGCCGGTGCGGGTGGACCGGGTGGACCGCGCCGTAGCCGGGTGGGCGATGTGCTGGGCACCGGCCCTGGGCGCGCTGCTGGGCGCAGTCACCGGGGCGGTCGCGGTGGCCGGTGCGTCGTGGGGCTGGTCGGCCCCGCTGGCCGCGCTGCTCGCGGTGGGCCTGGGCGCGCTACTCACCCGGGGGCTGCACCTGGACGGGTTGGCCGACCTGGCGGACGGCCTGGGCAGCGGTCGGCCCGCCGAGGGAGCGCTGGAGGTCATGCGGCGCTCCGACATCGGCCCGTTCGGGGTGATCACCCTGCTGGTGGCGGTCGGCGCCCAGGTACTGGCCCTGGCCCAGCTCCTCGAAGCTTCCCCCTGGGCCGCCCTGGCCGGTGCGGTGGCGGCGGGCGCGACTGGGCGACTGGCGGTGACCCTGGCGTGTTCACCGCGGGTGCCCTCGGCCCGGCCCGACGGGCTGGGTTCGTTCGTGGCGGGCACGGTGCGGCCGCTGCCCGCCGCGGTGTGCTCGGCGGGAGTGCTGGCGCTGTGCGGGCTCGGGCTGGTCCACTCCCCCGCATTCGCCGCGGCCTGCGCGGCCGGGGCGGTGCTGGGGCTACTGGCGGCCGGGCTGCTGCTGCGCCGTGCGGTGCGGCGGTTGGGCGGTCTGACCGGGGACGTCCTGGGCGCTCTGGTGGAGACGGCGGCGACCACGGTCCTGCTGGTGGCGGCCGCCGCGATCGGGGCGTTGTGAAGGTCCCCGGGGATCCCCACCAGGCGATTCGTACTGGCCGGTAGCCTTCCAGAGCGGCCTAATGTCGCCATCATCACATTTTTTCACACGGGGTTTCACGCTACCGGCGCCCGGACAGGCGCGTGTCCGCGCCGTCAACCGCGTGCGACACTCCCCGCGAGGGACCAGAGCCCCCTCATGGCGCGGACGGCGACGGACCCACCGGGGGAACACCCCCGCAGTCCCGGGTGGCGCGGAGCGCCGCGTCAGAGCCCTGGGGCCGCGGGGCGCCGCGTCGCCGCCGGGGGCGCGAGAGGACTAGCATCAAGGACGTGAGCACGACGTTGTCAGTAAACACGGAGTCCCCCAGTTCGCTCGACGCCGACGCGGTTGTCGTCGGTTACCACTCCGGAGGCGACGCCCCGGAACCCGCATCGGGCGCTCATTCCGTCGACGCCGCCTTCGCCGGCGGTCTCGGCTCGACCCTGTCGCTCCTGGGAGCGAGCGGCGCACCTGAGGAGGTGCACACCATTGCCTCCCTCGGAGCCGTCAAGGCCCCGGTCGTCGTCGCGGTCGGTCTCGGCCCGGCGCCCGCCGAGGGCCCCGTCGACTCCGACGTCCTGTCCCGCGCGGCCGGTGCCGCGCTGCGTTCGCTGAGCTCGCGCCCCGAGGGTGCGGGCCGCGTCGTTCTGGCCTTGCCCGCCACCACCGCCGACCAGGCCGGCGCCGTGGCCCTGGGAGCCGAACTCGGCAGCTACAGCTTCGACCGCTACCGCACCGGGGAGAAGGCCGAGAAGAAGGCCGCCCTGCCCGCTGCTTCGCTGACCGTGGTCAGCGAGGCCGACGGCGCGGACGACGCCGTCGAGCGCGCCGCCGTCCTGGCCCAGGCCGTCTCCTTCACACGCGACCTCGTCAACACCGCCCCGGCCGACCTGGTCCCCGAGGACCTGGCCGCCGCGGCCCAGGAGATCGCCCAGCAGACCGGGCTGGAGATCGAGGTCCTGGACGAGCGTGCACTGGCCGAGGGCGGATACGGCGGCCTGACCGGCGTCGGCCAGGGTTCGGCGAACCCGCCGCGCCTGGTCCGCCTGGCCTACAGCCACCCCGAGGCCACCAAGACGGTCGCCTTCGTCGGCAAGGGCATCACGTTCGACTCCGGTGGCCTGTCCCTCAAGCCCTCGGGCGGGATGGAGTCGATGAAGTCCGACATGAGCGGCGCCGCCTCCGTGCTCGCCGCCATGCGCGCCATCTCCTCCCTGGGTCTTAAGGTCAACGCGATCGGCTACCTGACCGTGGCCGAGAACATGCCCAGCGGCACCGCCCAGCGCCCCTCCGACGTCCTGAGCATCTACGGTGGCAAGACCGTCGAGGTCCTCAACACCGACGCCGAGGGCCGTCTGGTCATGGCTGACGGCCTGGTCCGCGCCCACGAGGACCAGCCGGACCTGATCGTGGACATCGCCACGCTGACCGGCGCCCAGCTGGTCGCGCTCGGCACCCGCGTGTTCGCGGTCATGTCCAACGACAACTCCGTGCGCGACGAGATCGTCGCCGCCGCCACCGCCGAGGGCGAGGCCTCCTGGCCGATGCCGCTCCCGGCCGAGCTGCGCGCCGGTCTCAACTCCTCGGTCGCCGACATCGCCAACGTGGCAGCCGAACGCTGGGGCGGCATGCTCTCCGCGGGCATCTTCCTCCAGGAGTTCATCGAGGAGGGCACCAAGTGGGCCCACCTCGACATCGCCGGGCCCTCCTTCAACCAGGGCGGCCCCCACGGTTACACCTCCAAGGGCGGCACGGGTGCGGGTACCCGCACCCTCGTCCGCATCGCCGAGGACTACGCCCGTAAGCAGTAGTCCGGAAGGTCGGGGCGGCACTCCTGAGCCGGTGTGCCGCCCCTTCCCCGGCAGCCGCGGTCCCCGTTGACACGCCGCCCCCGGCGGTAGCGGACCGCGGTCTTCCACCACCCATCACCAGCCACCACAACTAGGAGTTCGTTCCCGTGAGTGAGAGCGGCGGCACCTTCGACCTCGTCGTCCTTGGCGGCGGCAGCGGCGGCTACGCGGCGGCACTGCGCGCCGCCGAGCTGGACATGAGCGTCGTCCTGATCGAGAAAGACAAGCTCGGCGGCACCTGCCTGCACCGCGGCTGTATCCCCACCAAGGCCCTCCTGCACTCGGCCGAGGTCGCCGACTCCGCCAAGGAGAGCGAGAACTTCGGTGTCAAGGCCACCTTCGAGGGCATCGACATCGAGGCCGTGCACAAGTACAAGGACAAGGTGATCAGCGGCCTGCACAAGGGCCTGAGCGGGCTGATCAAGTCCCGCAAGATCACCGTCGTCGAGGGTGAGGGCAAGCTCACCGGCAAGGACGAGGTCACCGTCGACGGCAAGGTCTTCAAGGGGAAGAACATCCTCCTGGCGACCGGCTCCAAGCCCAAGACCCTGGGTCTGGAGATCGACGGCGAGAAGGTCATGACCAGCGACCAGGCCATGGAGCTGGGACGCGTCCCCGAGTCCGTCATCGTCCTGGGCGGCGGCGTGATCGGCGTGGAGTTCGCCAGCGTGTGGCGTTCCTACGGCTCCGACGTCACCATCGTCGAGGCCCTCAAGCACCTGGTCCCCGTCGAGGAGGAGTCCAGCTCCAAGCTGCTGGAGCGCGCCTTCCGCAAGCGGAAGATCAAGTCCGAGCTGGGCACCCCGTTCGAGTCGGTCAAGACCACCGACTCCGGCGTGGTCGTCACCCTCCAGGGCGGCAAGACCCTCGAGGCCGAGGTCCTGCTGGTCGCCATCGGCCGCGGCCCGGTCTCCGAGGGCCTGGGCTACGAGGAACAGGGCATCACCCTGGACCGCGGTTTCGTCCAGGTCGACGAGAACCTGCACACCGGCGTGGGCAACGTCTACGCGGTCGGCGATCTCATCCCGACCCTCCAGCTCGCGCACGTCGGCTTCGCCGAGGGCATCTTCGTCGCCGAGCACATCGCCGGGCAGAACCCGCCCGCGATCGACTACGACGGTGTTCCCCGTGTCACGTACTGTGAGCCTGAGGTCGCCTCCGTCGGTCTCACCACCAAGGTGGCCAAGGAACGCGGTCACGACGTCGTCGAGATGAACTACAACCTGGCGGGCAACGGCAAGAGCCAGATCCTGCAGACCCAGGGCGCGATCAAGGTCATCGCCGAGAAGGACGGCCCCGTGCTGGGCGTCCACATGGTCGGCAGCCGCGTCGGCGAGCTCATCGCCGAGGGGCAGCTGATCTACAACTGGGAGGCCCTGCCCTCCGAGGTGGCGCAGCTGATCCACCCGCACCCGAGCCAGTCGGAGGCGCTGGGAGAAGCGCACCTCGCGCTGGCGGGCAAGCCGCTGCACGTTCACGACTGACCGCTTCACCCCCGGGGGCGGGCCCCACGGGCCCGCCCCCGTACACATCCGCGCTGCCCATCAAGGCCTGGGCAGGTACCGCGTCCAGATCCAACGAGGAACTCATGCCGACTTCCGTTTCCATGCCCGCCCTGGGTGAGAGCGTCACCGAGGGGACCGTCACCCAGTGGCTGAAGAACGTGGGCGACACCGTCGAGGTAGACGAGCCGCTCCTTGAGGTCTCCACCGACAAGGTGGACACCGAGATCCCGTCCCCGGTGGCCGGTGTACTCACCAAGATCCTCGTCGACGAGGACGAGACCGTGGAGATCGGCGCGGAGATCGCGGTCATCGGCGGCGAGGGTGACAGCGCCGACGCCGACACCGCGCCCGCCGCCGAGGAGTCCGCTCAGGAGACCGAGCCCGAGGCCGCTCCCGAGTCCGCCCCGGCAGCCGAGGAGCCCGCTCAGGAGGCCAAGCCCGAGGCCGCTCCCGAGCCCGCCCCGGCCTCCGATGGTTCCGACTCCGACGGTCCCGGTACTTCCGTGACCATCCCCGCCCTGGGTGAGAGCGTCACCGAGGGCACCATCACCCAGTGGCTGAAGAGCGTCGGCGACACCGTCGAGGAGGACGAGCCGCTGCTCGAGGTCTCCACCGACAAGGTGGACACCGAGATCCCGTCCCCGGTGGCCGGTGTACTCACCAAGATCCTCGTCGAGGAAGACGAGACGGTCGAGATCGGTGCCGAGATCGCGATTATCGGCGGCGGCTCCGGTTCCGCCGCCGGCCCGACCCAGCCCGAGGCCGAGGCCAAGAGCGAGCCCGAGCCCGCCCCGGCCGCCCAGTCCGCACCTGCTCCCGCCGCACGTGAGCAGGACGCTGGCGCCCCGTCGGTGGACATCGAGACGCTCAGCGGCACCGGTCAGGCCTCCGGCACCGACGCCGTGACCGAGGCGTATGTGACCCCGCTGGTCCGCAAGCTCGCAGGCGAGCACAGCGTCGACCTGAGCCGCGTCTCCGGCACCGGCGTGGGCGGTCGCATCCGCAAGCAGGACGTACTCAAGGCCGCCGAGGCCCAGCGTTCGACCGCCGCGGCCCCGCGCAAGGTCACCTCGGACACCTCGGTGCGCGGTCGCACCGAGAAGCTGAGCCGTCTGCGCAAGTCCATCGCGGACCGCATGGTCGAGTCTCTGCGCGTGTCCGCCACGACCACCCAGGTCATCGAGGTCGACGTCAGCAAGATCGCGCGCCTGCGCGACCAGGTCGGCACCGACTTCACCAAGCGCGAGGGCGTGGAGCTGAGCTTCTTCCCGTTCTTTGCGCAGGCCGCCGTGGAGGCCCTCAAGGTCCACCCGAAGGTCAACGCGGTGATCAACGCCGCCGACCAGACGGTGACCTACCACGACGTCGAGAACCTGGCCGTTTCGGTGGACACCGAGCGCGGCCTGCTCGCCCCGGTGGTCAAGGACGCCGGTTCGCTGAACCTCGGCGGCCTGGCCCGCGGCCTCACCGACCTGACCGAGCGCGCCCACACCGGCAAGCTCGGCCCGGACGAGCTGGGCGGCGGCACGTTCTCGATCTCCGAGACCGGCCACACCGGCGCGCTGTTCGGCACTCCGATCATCAACCAGCCGCAGGTCGCGATCCTGGAGACCGGCGCGGTCGTCAAGCGCCCGGTCGTCGTCGAGGACGAGGCCATGGGCGGCGAGGTCATCGCGGTCCGGTCGATGGTCTACCTGTCGATGGCGCACGACCACCGTCTGATCGACAGCGCCGACGCCGGCCGCTTCCTGCAGACCGTGAAGGAGCGCCTGGAAGAGGGCGCCTTCGAGGGTGACCTGGGTCTTTCCTGACCCGAGTCCCCTCCAGGGGAGTTCTCCTCGGCCCGGGCCGGGCACCGTGCGACGGTGCCCGGCCCGGGCCGCTTCGCGTACGGGTCCGCGTGACGACGGTCTCCCGACCGGTCCCGGCCCCCGGGTTGACCTCAACCTCACTTGACGTTCTAACGTGGACACACCCCCGCGGAACCCATGCCCCGGACAGCCCCAGACGAGGAAGCACATGCAGCAGGAGAACCTTCGGATCACGGTCGTCCTGGGCGGCAACCTCAACGGCCGCACCGGACCCGTGGTCTCCAGCTGGTTCCTCGACCGGGCCGCCTCCCGCGAGGGCGTGACCCTCGACGTCCTGGACGTGGCCGGGCTCGACCTGGGCGACGGCCACGGCACGTCCTCGGACTCGTTCCCCTCGCGCATCGCCGCCGCGGACGGGTTCGTGGTGGTGACCCCGGAGTACAACCACGGCTATCCCGGACCGCTCAAGAGCGCCATCGACACCGCACGCAAGGAGTGGTTCGCCAAACCGGTCGCGTTCGTCTCCTACGGCGGCATGTCCGGCGGCCTACGCGCCGTGGAGCAGCTGCGCTCGGTCTTCGCCGAACTGCACGTGACGTCGGTGCGTACCTCGGTGAGCCTGCATAACGCGCAGCGGATGTTCGGCCCCGAGGGAGCGCCCGTGGCGGAGCTGCGGGGCGCGGAGGACGCGGTCGAGGAGATGCTCGACCAACTGGTCTGGTGGGCCCTGTCCCTGCGCGAGGCCCGCATCCGCCGCCCGTTCCCGAGCTGAGCCGCAACCCACCTATTCCCCGTGATCTTGCTACCAGGAGCAAGTTCGGCGCCGAACTTGCTCCTGGTAGCAAGATCACCGAGGGAGAGAGGGCCGAAAAGGTGGACGGGGCGGCGCCTGAACGGCACCGCCCCGTCTTTTTACCCCACCAATCACCATCCCCTGATGATCCCCATCATCAAAGGTCTGCGGGTAAGCGAGCCCCAGCCAGCCCGACAGGGCGTCGCCCACGGTAGCTCCGCGCTGACGCGGAGTTCCATGTCCCACACTCAACCTAGAAGACCCGCACCCTCCGCGCAGTGCTTTCGCCGAAAAAGCCGAGAAAACTTCCGAGCCTGTTCCAGGACCGCGCAAGAGCAGGCAGTTCACCGGTGCTGAAAGTACGGCTGGAGGGGTAGACACCCCCTTATGAGAGTGGCGATCACGGGTGCGACCGGGCTGATCGGCGAGGCGTTGACGGACTCCCTGCTCGAGGACGGGCACACGGTGGTGCGGTTGGTGCGCCGACTGCCCCGGGACACCCGGGTGCCCCGGTTGGAGGAGGCCGAGTGGCGAGCCGAGCAGGGGCGTGTGGACACCGTCGCCCTCCAGGACGCCGACGCCGTGGTCCACCTGGCGGGCGAACCGATCGGCCCCACCCTGTGGACCCGGCAGCGCAAGACCGCCATTCGCCGCAGCAGGGTCCGCGGCACCCAGACCCTCGCCCAGGCCCTGGCCAGGATGTCCACGCCCCCTCCGCGCCTTCTCAGCGCCTCGGGGATGCATTTCTACGGGGACACAGGCGGAAGTGTGGCCACCGAGGAGAGTCCGCCCGGCAAGGGGTTCCTGGCCGGGGTGTGCCGGGACTGGGAGGCGGCCACCGCCCCCGCCGAGGAGGCGGGGCTGTCCGTGGCGCACCTGCGCACGGCCGTGGTGCTGGCCCGTTCCGGCGGGCTGCTCCGGCATCTGCTGCCGCTGTGGCGGCTCGGGCTGGGCGGGCGACTGGGCTCGGGGGCGCAGTACATGACCTGGATCGCGCTGGCCGACCAGATCGGCGCGATCCGGTTCCTGCTGGAGCGGCCCGAGATCACCGGTCCGGTGAACATGTGCGCGCCCGAACCGGTCACCAACGCTGCCTTCACCGAGGCGCTCGGTCGGGCCCTGGGACGTCCGACCATCCTTCCGGTTCCGGCGACGGCGATGCGCGCGGCACTGGGGGACTTCGCGGAGGAGACCGCCCTGATCGACCTCAGGGCGCGGCCGAAACGCCTGGAGGAGGCGGGGTATTCCTTCCTCCTACCCACCGTCGACAGTGCGCTTTCCGACATCCTGCCCAGACCCGCCCCTCCCGCCGGGAGGTAGGTTGGTGGTGTGAGTGATCTCGTTTACGCATGGCTGGGCGACACTCCCGTCCCGTACCACCAGGGCTGGGATCTCCAGAAACGGCTCCACCAGAGCCGCGTCGCCGATGAGGTGCCCGATACGGTCCTCTTCCTGGAGCACGAACCCGTCTACACGGCGGGCAAGCGCACAGGGAGGTGGGATCGTCCCATCACCGATCCCGGTGCTCCCGTTGTGGACATCGACCGGGGCGGCAAGATCACCTGGCACGGTCCCGGCCAGCTCACGGTGTACCCCATCGTCAAGCTGTCGGACCCGATCGACGTGATCGCCTACGTGCGCATGCTCGAGGAGGCGATCATCCGCACGCTCGCCGACTACGGTCTCACCGGCCGCCGGGTCGAGGGCCGCACCGGGGTCTGGCTGGACGCCGATCCCGAGCGCGGACTGACCGAGCGCAAGATCGCCGCGATCGGCTGCCGCATCGCCCGTGGGGTCGGTATGCACGGCCTGGCGTTGAACTGCGATAATGACATGTCGTGGTTCGACCGGATCGTCCCCTGCGGGATCTCCGACGCGGGGGTCACCTCGCTCACCAACGAACTGGGGCGCGCCGTCACCGTCGCCGACGCACGGCCGCGCCTCGAACGGCACCTGGCCGACGTCCTGGGCGCGGCGGAGTACAGCCACACCGACGGCAGCGGAATGCTTTCCGATGCCACCGCGCTGGGATGACAGACCACACCATGAGCCAGTCCCCATCGGGACGTGCCGCCCCCACAAGGGGCGCGAGGGTCCCCGTCAAGGGGTACAGAAGGGAACGGGTTCGCGTTGACCATCGCTCCTGAGGGCCGCAAGCTGCTTCGCGTGGAGGCGCGCAACAGCGAGACCCCCATCGAGAGAAAGCCGCCGTGGATCAAGATCAAGGCGCACATGGGGCCGGAGTACACCGAGCTCCAGTCCCTGGTCAAGGGCGAGGGCCTGCACACCGTGTGCCAGGAGGCGGGCTGCCCCAACATCTACGAGTGCTGGGAGGACCGCGAGGCCACCTTCCTCATCGGCGGTGACCAGTGCACGCGGCGCTGCGACTTCTGCCAGATCGCCACGGGCAAGCCGAGCCCTCTGGACAAGTTGGAGCCGACCAAGGTCGCCACCTCCGTCCAGAAGATGGAGCTGCGCTACGCCACCGTCACCGGTGTGGCCCGCGACGACCTCGAGGACGGCGGTGCCTGGCTCTACGCCGAGACGGTCCGCAAGATCCACGAGCTCAACCCCGGTGGCGGCGTCGAGCTGCTCATCCCGGACTTCAACGCCGACCCCGACCAGCTGGCCGAGGTCTTCGGTTCGCGTCCGGAGGTCCTGGCGCACAACGTGGAGACCGTGCCGCGGATCTTCAAGCGCATCCGCCCGGGCTTCCGCTACGAGCGCTCCCTCAAGGTCATCACCATGGCCCGCGAGGCCGGTCTGGTCACCAAGTCGAACCTGATCCTGGGCATGGGCGAGACCCGTGAGGAGGTCAGCGAGGCCATGCGCGACCTGCACGAGGCCGGCTGCGACCTGCTGACGATCACCCAGTACCTGCGCCCCTCCAAGCTGCACCACCCGATCGACCGCTGGGTGAAGCCGCAGGAGTTCGTGGAACTGGGCAAGGAGGCCGAGGACATCGGCTTCGCCGGGGTCATGTCCGGCCCGCTCGTGCGCTCGTCCTACCGCGCCGGGACCCTGTACAAGCAGGCCCGCGAAAAGCGGGACGCCGAGGCAGCACAGGTCACAAGCAACGCATAACGGCCGATTAACCCGAGTCGTGACCAACCTGGAACGGTGGCCCCCGGGCCACCGTTCCGCATCTCGGGGTCCGGACGCATATCCTGGTGTTTCCATGGCGCCGGGCATGCCCCAGCGGCGCCAGAGGGCGCCGCACCGTAGGTCGATCGCGAAGAGGAGGCAAGGCAGCACAGGGATCTCCTTCCCCGCCGATCCGTTCGGTGTGCGCTGCCTGAAAGCACGATGGCGAAGAAGTCCGACAACACGACCGCCGGTAAGGGTGGCGAGAAGCAGCCGGGCCGGTTGAAGCAGATCGGCATGGTCGCCAAGGTCGTGCACAAGCAGAGCCCGCGTACGATCCCGATCGCGGTCAGCGTCGCGATCCTGATCTTCGCCGTCTTCATCGGTATCGGTATCTGGACCGGTTCCTGGATCATCTGGCCGCTGACCGGTCTGCCGATCGCGTTCCTGGTCGGTTTCATCATGTTCACCCGTGCCGCCCAGCGCGTGCAGTACCAGATGCTGGACGGGCGCCTGGGCGCCGGTATGGCGATCCTGGAGAACATGCGCGGCAACTGGGTGGTCGAGCCGGGCGTGGCCGCCAACAAGCAGATGGACGTCGTCCACCGCGTGGTGGGCCGTCCCGGTGTGATCCTGGTCGGCGAGGGCGACCCCGGTCGCCTCAAGGGCCTGATCGCCGGGGAGAAGAAGCGCGTCGCCCGCGTCGCCCACGACACCCCCATCTACGACTTCAAGGTCGGCAACGGCGAGGGCCAGGTGCCGGTGTCCAAGCTCCAGCGCACGCTGGTCAAGCTGCCCCGCAACCTGGACAAGTCCGGCACCGCCGAGCTGAACTACCGGCTCAAGGCGCTGCCCGCCGCGATGCAGATGCCCAAGGGCCCCATGCCCAAGGGAGCCAAGCTGCCCAAGGGCATGCGCGGTAACAAGGCCGGAGGCTGAGCCTCCACGCCTCCTGGCGGACCCGACGGGGCCGGCACACCTGGGTTGTTCCAGGGAGTGCCGGCCCCGTTCGCGTGTGTGGAGTCCGGTTGTGCGGACCTCCCGGAGGCCCCGTTCAGTCCCTCTCGTGGCTGATGAGGTCTCCTGGCTGACACTCCAGCACTCGGCAGAGCGCGGCCAGCGTGGAGAAGCGGATCGCCTTGGCACGGTCGTTCTTGAGCACGGACAGGTTGACGACGCTGACTCCCACCCGCTCCGCGAGTTCGGTGAGCGTCATGCCCCGCTCGGCCAGGAGCTTGTCCAGGTGGATCCGGATCCCGGTGGCCTCCTCCGGCGGCATCAGACCAGCCCTTCGACGTCTTCGCGCATCCTGCTGCCGCGCCGGAAGACCTCGGCGAGGGAGGCCAGGAGCAGCCCCACCAGGACCCCAGCCACCGGACCCGAACCCATCCCCAGGTCGAAGGCGAGCAGCGCCACCTCGTCGAACGGGACCCGGTCTGCCCACAGGGCGGTGTTGGCGATGGACTCCACCATGGGCAGCAACAGGGAGCCGAAGAGGACCGCGAAGGCCACGGCGTAGACACGGCGCACGTTGGCGGGCACGAAAGGATCCCCGGTGCCGAGGCTCTGGAGCACCCGCAGCACCAGGTAGACCACGAACAGCCCGAGGGCCTGCTGCGCGAGCGCGGGGAGCGCCAGCAGAAGGCGTTCGAGGGTGTCGGGGTTCTCGAACACGAGCACCAGCGTGTCAGTACCGCGCACGCTGACGTCCTCGCTCAGGAGCGTCAGGTCGGGCACCGCCCGGGCGACCTCGGACGTGTGGTGGACGGTGATCTGGTTCATCCATTCCATGGCCCCGACCGATATCACCGGCAGGATCCATAGGACGGTGGCCCCGAAGGACAGAGTCAACAAGAGCAGCACCAGGAACAGAGTGCCCTGGAGGAGCAGCGAATCCGCTCGAGTCCAGCGGATCCGGGGACGGCGTGGAGACGGCATGCCCACCTCTATCTTATCGATTATCGATATTAACGATAAACGATAAGACGTGCGCATGGCAAGGGGGCGGTGACCCGGTCGGGTCACCGCCCCCTGAAGAAGCGTCACACGGGCGCCAGCGGACTCAGGAGCAGCTGACCGTGTCCTCGTCGGCCGAGGTGGACTCGAGGTCGTCCAGCGCGTTGCCACCGCCGCCTTCGCCCTCGTCCTCGCCCTCGCTTCCGGTGGTGGCCATGCCGCCCCAGTCGGCCCCGCCCATGACCAGTTCCAGCTCCTCGCCCAGCGAGGGCTCCTCGACCACATCGGCGACCGCCAGGGCATCGGCCAGGGCCTCCGCGTGCTCGACCCGGTCGGGGCCGTGGTAGACGGTGGTCGTGTCGGGTGCACCCGGTTCGGGGTTGGTGGCCTCGGTCACGACGAAGCCCTCCGCCGTCAGCAACTGCTCGATCTCGCTCCCCAGCCCGTCGATGCCGGTGTTGTTGAGCACCCGCAGGGACACGTCGGAGGGCTCGACGCCGCCCCCGGACTCCTCCTCGTCCGTCCCCCCGTCGTCCCCCTCGGTCAGCTCGCCGGCGGCCACCGCCGCGAACAGCTCCTGCGCCGGCACCTCATCCAGCATCACCTTGTTGTCATTGGGGGGGTACTCCACGACCGGGGCGGTGACCATGTTCATCCGGCCCAGGTCCACCTCACGCATGGCGATGGCCAATTCGGTCATCTTGTCCACGGTGAAGCCGCTGTCGGTCGTGAGGCTGTCGGTGATCGAGTCCAGGAAGCCGTAGAGACTGCTGGGGCTGGACAGGACCTCGCCTTCGGTGACCTCGCGCAGGATGGCACCGATCATGCGCTGCTGATTCTCGATCCGGTCCAGGTCGCTGCCGGTCTCCGTGCTCTCCCGAGAGCGCGCCAGGCCCAGGGCCTGCTCGCCGTTGAGCTCCTGGAGTCCGGCGTCCAGCTTCAGATGAGCCTTGGGGTCGTCGATCGGCTCGGGGATGCACATCTCGATGTTCCCGACAGCGTCGACGATGTTCTCGAACCCGGCGAAGTCCACCATGACCATGTGGTCCAGGTGGATGCCGGTGATCGTCTCCACGGTGTTGCCCTGGCAGTCCATCCCCCCGTAGACCATGGCGTGGTTGAGCTGGTCGACGCCGCCGTTCCAGCCGCTGCCCTCCTCGCCGCCCTCGCACGGCTGGATCTCGACCATGGTGTCGCGCGGCAGGTTGACCATGGTCACGCCGCCCTGGTCGACGTCGATGCTGACGACCACGAGGACGTCGGGGCGGATGCCGTTGAGATCGTTGTAGCTGGCGTCGTCCCCCGCGCGCTCGTCGGTGCCCAGGAGCAGGATGTTGTGCAGTCCGTCCACCTGGGCGGGCCGATCACCCCAGCCGTCGGGGTCGACGTCGGCCGTGGCGATACCGAAGACGTCCTGGTAGACGGTGTAGCCAGCCAGGCTCCCGGCGATGACCACACCGGTCATCGCGCACGCCGCCCACTTGCCAAGGCTCATCTTGGCGGCGGCCGTAGACACGTTTCTTGGGGCCAAGAGGGCACCTGCGATCCGATCTGGGACATGAGAGGAGTGCTGCCGTCCGGTGAGGGGCGCCGCGGCGGGAGGGAACCGTGCGACTACCCGGACGTAACCCACCGGATGGTACCGGACCGGTCTCGGTGCGTCAGATCACGGTCACCAGTTCGGGGTGGGCGATCGCCCACCCCGAGCCGAGGAACAACTCCCGCGGGAATTCGGCGACCGCGCGTGATCACCACTGGTGGTGAACAATTCCCTCGTGGGAAACCGAGGAGTTCCGGCAGAAATTCACGGAAAACACCTCCGGAGACGGAGACGGAAATGCGCTACCGGCACATCATGCGTTTTCCGCGACCACGACCGAAGCCGCCTCTCGGGTCTGATGCCCTCACACCCCGGTGAGTTCCACAGCCCGTTCCAGAACCGCCTCCATCTCCTCCGACCGCTCCTGGAGAACAGTCTGGTTCGCGGCGATGTCACGCTCCTGGATCTCCGAGAGCACGTCCAGGTAGGTCTGGGTCAGCTCCGACTCCTCCCGGCACTCCACGTTGCGTACCGCGGCCTCGGTGTCGTCGGAGTCCACCCGGGTGTCCTTCCCCGAGCCCACGGTGCCCGGCTCCTCACCGGGGTAACCGGAGTCGGCCATGCACTCGCGCCAGGCGGCCTCGGCGTCCAGGACCCGCTGATCCGAGGAGGCCTCCCCCTGAGATTCGTTGGAGATCTGGACGGCCACCGGGCTCTGCCCCATCGGCGTGGGAACCTCTCCCGCCTGGGCCTCCTCGACCCCGATGATCCGCACACCCTCGTCGATCTCACCCTCGGCCCACCCCGTACAGCCCCACTCCGGCACGGGGTCGCCCGATGGGGTCGCCACATCCTCCGGGAACCCCTGCAAGGCGGCCACCGCGGCGTCGTAGGTCTCCCCCTCGTGGTCGATGCGCGGGTCACGGAACTCCCCTTCGAGGCCCTCCTCGTCCTGGGCCAGCAGCTCCTCCGGGTGCGAGAAACCGTTCTCGGCGGCGTACTCGGCGTCCACGTGCCAGCGTCCCAGGTAGTTGTTCTGGGGGCCGAAGGCCGCGATCGAAACCGGGTCGACTTCCTGCGGCTCGCCCCGGGTGAAGGAGAAGCCGAGGTCACGCATGCACTCCTCAACGAGGATCTCGTGGGCGTTAAGGATCGTGGTCTCCTCCACCACCGTGAACATGTAGGCGTGGATCGGCAGTGCGAAGAGCTCGTCCATCTCCTCGTCTGCCCCCGGGACCGGGTCCTGCGCGTCCTCACGCGGTTCGGCTTCGAGCCTGATGTCCTCCGACCCGGCACAGCCGACGGCCACGAGTCCGACGCACAGGGCGGTGGCGGCAGCAGTCAGAGGCACACGCAGCCGGGTGGAGTTGGGTGGGTTGTTCCTGAACATAGTGCCCTTTCCGGGACTGGGGTGGGAGTGGCGAACCATGGACGAACACAGGGCGTTGAACCATGACGAACGCAAGGCACGGGCCGGTTCGGTGGTAGCCGCGGGCCAGGCCGGGCAGGCACCAGCCAGCAGCCCCGCACCGGAGCCGACGGGTGGCGCCGCGGCGACCGTGACGGGGCCAGCCGAGGCCCCGCCCCGGGTTAGTCCTCCGCATGGGGTTCTCCGCTGGGGAAGGGGATTCCCCAGAAAGATAACAGGGCGTTGTTCGGGAAAGACCATCCGCACGGAGGAACGGCAAACCGCCTCTTCGGGAGTCCTGGGCGACGGACGGAAAAGAAAACCGGCGGGCCCTCGAAGGACCCGCCGGAATGCGCGGCTGAATACGCTGGAAAATAATGCCCTAGCAGGCACTTTCCTTCTTTTCGGCGGTCTTGCCGCCGAGGTCGTCGGTGATGGACAGCTCCCCCTCGGAGGAGGACGAGGAGCCGGTGTCGAAGCCCTGCCAGTCCGACCCGGCGACCAGTTCGAGGGTCTGCTCCAGGCCCTCGACCTCCTCGGTCTGGGCGTTGCTCAGCTCACCGGCGAGCAGTTTGGCCGCGGCCGCGTCGCCCGGACCGTGGTAGACGGTGGTGAACTCGGGCGCGCGCAGCTCCGGGTTTCCGGTGCCGGTGACCACGTAGCCGTCCCCGACCAGGACCGACTCGATCTCCACAGCCAGGCCCTCGATCCCGGTGTTGTTGACGATCTCCACCGAGATGTCGCCGGGGGACGGTGCGCCGTCGTCGGCCTTCTCCTCGTCCTCGTCGTCTCCGCCGGACAGGTCCACGCCGCTGTTGATCGCCTCGAACAGCGCGGGGGCCGCGTCGCTCATGATGATGCGGTTCTTGTCCGCGGGATGCTCCCCGTTGGGCACGGTGACGAACTGGACCCGGTCCAGGTCGACCTCGCGCATGGAGATGGCGATGTCGGCCATGGTGTCGACGGTGAGGTCGTCGTCGGTGGTGATCGAGTCGGTCACCGCACCCAGGAACTTGGTGATGGTCACCGGGCTGGTCATCACCTCGCTGCTGAGCACCTCGCGCAGCATGGCGCCCATGAATTCCTGCTGGCGGTCGATCCGGGACAGGTCGCTGCCGTCACCCTGGGCGTAGCGCGAACGCACGAACCCCAGCGAGTCCTCGCCGTCCAGGGTCTGCAACCCGGCATCCAGCTTCAGGTGCGCCTTGACGTCGTCGATCGGCTCGGGGATACACATCTCCACCCCGCCGATGGCGTCCACCATGTCCTTGAACCCGCCGAAGTCCATCACCACGAAGTGGTCCAGGTGCACCCCGGTGACCTGCTCCACCGTGTTCCACTGGCAACCCACGCCGCCGAAGTTCATGGCGGAGTTGATCATGCCCTCGTGCGGGGACATGCCCTCGTACCCCTCCACCGCCTCACAGGCGGGCAGGTCGACCATCAGGTCACGGGGCAGGTTCACCAGCGTGGCCGCGCCGTTGTCCACGTTGATGCTCGCGATGAGCATCGTGTCGGGCCGCTCACCCTCCACGTCACCGTAGTCAGCGTTCTCCCCCGAGCGCACGTCCGAACCGATGATCAGGAGGTTCATCACCCCCTCAACGCTGGTGGGCCGGTCCCACTCGTCGGTGTCCACCTGGGCGGTCGTGATGTTACCGATCAAGCCCTGGTACCAGCCGTAACCGCCCAGACTGGCGATGATGGCCAGGGCCGTCGCCACGCAGGCGATCCACTGTCCGGCGGACAGCCGGGCGGCGCTCAGGGCGCCTGAGGTGTGGGGGGCGGAGCGTCTTCCAGCCATGCGAACCTTCGAGGGTGCGGTGAGACCTGAGGGGGCGGGGTCAGGGCAGCCAGGGCGTGTCCCAGGCGCGGATTCCGCCCGAAGGCGGGGAAACATGAAAGGACACGGCCCGAGGTCGCGGGGCCCCTGCAAAAATACCGTGAACGGATGCTAACAGCAGCTCGGGAAGGGTGCGCACGGCTCGAAACCCCGCGGGAACAGGCTTCGGTACCACTGGTGAGCGGTCAGTAGCGGGTCGCGATCGTCCCCGCGGCGCGGTCGTGCAGACCACGGGTGTCACGGTCGTAGACCACGGCCGGGATCACCAGGCACAACAGCAGGGTGCGCACGGCCATCGACGCGAACCAGGGCCAGCTGCGCTCTCCGGTCGCCGTGATACCGACGCCGACGATCCGCCGCCCGATCGTTGTACCGAACAGGGTCAGCAGGACGATGTTCATCGCCGCGAACACCACCAGGGTGGACAGGGTGGTGAAGTTGGTGAGCGCCAGGGCCTCGGGCTCACCGCCGGCGGCCGCGGCCGCCGCGACCTCCTGCCCGATCAGGCCGAGGTTGATCGCGCCCCACACCAGCATCGCGGAGATGCCCCAGTCCAGGGCGAGCCCGACCAGGCGGCGCACCACTCCGGGCACCGAACCGGTGCCTTCCTCGGGCAGGCCGAGCCGGTTGCCCCGGTAACGGAAGTCGTCTTCAGGAGGCGCGGGGGGGCCGCTCCGGCTCTTGTCACTCATGGTTTTCACGTTATCCGCCGCTCAGCGCACCCTGCGCGCGGGCCCGCGGGAGCGCTGTGACGCGACAGGGAGACGACCGTGGCCCCCATCACACCGAGGGGGTCGATGCGCCCTGATTTCGCCATGAAACAGGCGGAATCACCGGGTCAACCGCCTTGGTCTGCGAAAACGGACAGCTCCGTAACATGCAGGAAACAATCGAGACACCGCGTGGAAATCACGCGCTCCTAGCTTCGATAAAGAAGCCGGGAGACGGCGCGTTGGTCCGACATGTCCGCGACGAAGCGGACCACGGACCCGTCGTCTCAGCCACCTGCACGGAGGTTCCGTTTTGTTCAGCAGCGTCGACGAGGTACTCGCCTACATCCGAGACGAGGACGTCAAGTTCCTCGACGTCCGATTCACGGACCTGTTCGGAGGCGTGAACCACGTCACCCTCCCGATCCAGAACGTGGACGAGTCCACCTTCACCGACGGCCAGATGTTCGACGGCTCCTCGATCCGCGGCTTCCAGGCCATCCACGAGTCCGACATGCTGCTGCTCCCCGACCTGAGCACCGGCGTCCTCGACCCGTTCCGCAAGCACAAGACGCTGAACATGACGTTCTTCGTCCACGACCCGCTCACGCTGGAGTCGTACAGCCGCGACCCGCGTAACGTCGCCCGCAAGGCCGAGGCCTACCTCAAGGGTTCGGGCGTCGCGGACACCGCGTTCTTCGGCCCCGAGGCCGAGTTCTACATCTTCGACGATGTCAAGTTCGAGACGCGTGCGAACACCGGCTACTACGAGATCGACTCCATCGAGGGCGCCTGGAACACCGGCTCCGCGATCGAGGGCGGCAACCGCGGCTACCGTCCGCGCTTCAAGGGCGGCTACTTCCCCGTCGAGCCGGTCGACCACTACAGCGACCTGCGCTCCGACATGGTGCAGACCCTGATCGAGTCCGGCATCGAGGTGGAGCTGCAGCACCACGAGGTCGGCACCGCGGGCCAGGCCGAGATCGGCATCAAGTTCGGCACGCTGCTCCAGCAGGCCGACAAGGTCCAGCTGTACAAGTACATCGTCAAGAACGTCGCCAACGAGGCGGGCAAGACCGCCACGTTCATGCCCAAGCCGCTCTTCGGCGACAACGGCTCCGGCATGCACTGCCACCAGAGCCTGTGGAAGGACGGCGAGCCGCTGTTCTTCGACGAGTCCGGCTACGGCCAGCTCTCGGACACGGCCCGCTACTACATCGGTGGTCTGCTCAAGCACGCCTCGGCGCTGCTGGCCTTCACCAACCCGACGGTGAACTCCTTCCACCGCCTGGTGCCGGGCTACGAGGCCCCGATCAACCTGGTCTACAGCCAGCGGAACCGTTCGGCCTGCATCCGCCTGCCGCTCACCGGTTCCAACCCCAAGGCCAAGCGCATCGAGTTCCGCGTGCCGGACCCGTCGGCCAACCCGTACCTGGCCTTCTCCGCCATGCTGATGGCGGGCCTGGACGGCATCAAGAACAAGATCGAGCCGCCGGAGCCGGTCGACAAGGACCTCTACGAGCTGCCCCCGGCCGAGGCCGCGGCCATCGAGACGGTCCCCGCGTCCCTGGACGAGGCCCTGCTGGCCCTGGAGGCCGACCACGAGTTCCTGCTCGAGGGCGGTGTCTTCACCAAGGACCTGATCGAGACCTACATCGACTTCAAGCGCACCGAGGAAATCGACTCCCTGCGTCTGCGCCCGCACCCGCGCGAGTTTGAGCTCTACTACGACATCTAGGAGTTCAGCGCCCTGACCTGCACCGACGGGGGATACTCCCCCGCCGGGCGCACACTGGGCACACTCTGAGGGTCTCAGAGGCCATCGACGGCGTTCCACACGCTGTCGATGGCCTCTCTCATTTTCTGGTCCGAGGTCGGCATCATGTGGACGTAGGTCCGCAGGGTGAACCCGGGGTCGGCGTGCCCCAGGTAGTCAGCCAGCTCCCGGATGTTGGCGCCTCCGGAGAGGACCAGGGAAGCGAAGAGGTGCCGTAGGGCGTGAAAGCCGTGTTCCCGGGACTCCTCGAACTTCTCCCCCGGCTCCCGGGGACTGATCACCCCCGCGGCCGCGAGGGCGGGCTTCCACAGGTAGGGGTTCACGTAGTTCTTGTTGAGGGCCTTGCGTTCTCGGCCGGTGAACACCAGCCGCGCCGTCACCGGTTTCCCGTCAGGCTTCTTCCAGGGCAGGGTGACTTCCACAGGTTGGAAGCGCGCCATGTGCTCTGCCAGGGGCACGGCCACGCTCTTCGGGAGCGGAACGTCCCGCTCCTTGCCGCCTTTGGGCGGGGCGAAGCACAGGGTGCTACGGACGAGCTTCACCTGCCGCCGGACACGGAGGACTTCGTCCGCGAAATCGAAGTCGTCCGCGGCCAACCCGAAGGCTTCTCCCTGGCGAAGACCACAGCCGACACCTATGTCGACCAGAGCCCGGTAGCGCTCCGGTAGTTGCGCCCGGACGGCGACCACGCGGCCCACCGGCCACGGAACGATCTTCTTCTGGGTGGGTGTCGGGGCTTTGACGGACTTGGCCCGGCAGGGGTTCTTCCCGAGGATCTCGTCGTCCACAGCGGACGAGAAGACGCTGGAGAGGTTCTCGAACATGGTGCGGACCGTTCGGTCTCCCAGCTCCTTCTGACGGCCCCTGATCCAGTTCTGAACGTCGGAGGGGCGGAGGGAGTTCATCGGGCGCTTACCAAGCAGAGGGTAGATGTGCCGCTCAAACCGCTGCTCCATCGCGTACCGGGTGGCTTCGTCGACTGAGGCGTTGGCGATGAACTTCCGGGCGAAGTCCTCCAGGAGAACCTGTCCGGCCTTGGGGTCGACGTACTGCCCACGGGCGAGATCGCCTTCCACCTGCTTCAGGTGCTGGCGTGCCTTCTCCTGGGTCTCGAAGACCGGCGACTTCTGCTCTCCATCCAGGGCCCGGTACCGGGCAGCCCAACGCTTACCCCGTCCGTACTTGCTACTCCGCACCTTTTTGCGGGAGCCGTCCTGCTGCTTTTCCATCTTGTGCCAGAGGTCGACCACGGGCATGAGAATCCTTGCTGTCAGTCATGCTGGAAAACAAAAAGGGCGGTGCCAGCGGGGTGAGTCCCGCCAACACCGCCGAATCTCGCCTGGTCAGGGCTGTGATCGCACCCAGGCCTGGACTGCCTCCGGGAAGTAGCGGACGTGCCTGCCCACCCGGTGCGAGGGTGGCCCGGTCCGCTTGTGACGCCACTGGTAAAGGGTCGTTTCGGGCACCCCGAGGAAGTCCGCGGTCTCCTCGATCGACCACAGCCGCGAGGGCCTGGTGCTTGCGTGCGTCCTCTGCTTCGTCTGCGTCGTGCTGCTCATTCGGGTGCGACCTCCAGGTAGACGCGGACGTGGCCGGAGCTGTGGCGGCTCGGGTAGGGGCGGGACGGGGCAGCGGAGGGCAACGCGGTGGTGATCGCGTCGACCACCTGGTCGACGGCCTCGGGCGGTCCGATCACCCGGACCTTGGCGATGCCCAGGCAGCGTTTGCTCGTGTCAGTCATGCTGGTGGTGCCTCTTCCTGTGGTTGGGGCGCGGCCCCGGGGATCAGCTGGCAGGCGGACCCGGGGCCGCTTCATACGCGGTCAAGAGCGGTGGCGGTGCGCACACCCGGTGCACACCGTGGGGTGGGTGGTGGCCTCGAAGCGGCGGAAGGTGGTGCCGCACGAGGTGCATGCGCCCGCTTCCACTGGTGGGTTTTTAGAGAGTTGGGGGAAGCCAGCCTCCGCAGGGCCCGTAGACTCCGCTGGCACGCTTGAGCTGGGATTTCGTGCGGAGTCTGATGCGGAGGCTGAGTCGGTAGCCTCCGCAGGGTCAGATGTGACTCGCTGGTCAAAAAAAAGGGAGTCCTGCCTGGTCACCGGGGTGTCCGAAGCAGAATCATCGTGCGGAGGCTGCGGGGCCTGGGTGGTGAGTGCGAGAGCGGTGAAGGTGTAGAGCTGGCGGCGCTGGCGGTCGCGGGAGCGGCCCGCCTCCTCCACCGTGATCCCGATCGAGCGCAGCACCGGGGCGTCGCGCTTGAGCTGTCCGGCGGCCCGGGTGGTGTCCACCGGCCAGGAGCGGGGCCGCGGGTCCGGTACCGGCAGCAGCTCCAGGAGCTGGCTGACAGACCCGGTCCAGGAGCCGCGTTCGTCGACGAAATCGGCCACCGCTGAGGTGAACGGTTTGGCGTCGAGCAGGTCAGCGGTGGTGACCTGGGAAGCGACCAGGTAGGTGTCCAGGGTGTCCCAGCCCATGACCTTGTCCAGGGCGCCCAGGATGCGGGCGAAGTCCGCCATGCGCGGGAGCTCGGCCAGGTGCGTGTCGGGCAGGGCCGCCAGGATCTTGCTGAGCACGTCGAACAGGGCGGAGCGGATGGCCGGTGCGCCTTCAGCGAAGGCAGCGGCCACGGCGCTGTGCGGGCGGCGCTGGTCGGACTTGATGGGCAAGAACTCCACGCTCAGCATGCGCTCGCTCAAGTCGCTGGCCAGGGCCCCGGTGTCGATCGAGGTGAGCGCCAGCAGACGGCGAAACGAGAGCACGGACACGTCGTCGTCGGAGTACAGGGCCCTATCGACCAGGGCATCGCCGGTGACGGCCTTGCACAGGGTGTCCGACAGCCAGGGCGGGATGATCGAGACGTTGTCCAGGCACACCGCCCAGCTCGCACTGGCGACGGTGGCCCAGGTCTTGATGTCGCGGGGCAGGGACCGCAGGGGTGCCGGTGAGGGGTCGATGAGGTTGACCAGCATCTCCAGCGCTGTGGACTTTCCGGTGCCCTGCTCTCCCTTGGCGGCCAGGATGGGGTGGGGGATGTTGGGCATGAGCCCGGCGACCATCCATCCCACGATCAGGCGGAACGCGGCCTCGTCCACGTTGAGCAGGCCCCGGAGGGTGGCCAGGCCGTGCTCGGTCTGCCCGGCCGGGCCGGGGTCGCCCATCGGGCTGGTCAGTCGGGTGCGGCGAAACAGCACCGGCGAGACCGGTTCGATGCGCCACCCGTCGGGGCCGGCGACCACGCACCGCCCGTCGGGGGTGCCCATGTCGATGATGACCTGGTCTGCCTGTTCGGTGCGGCGGTTGGCCAGGCGCATGTGGATGTCCTGGGGGTCCTGGTCCATGGCGCGTCCTTCCAGCACGCTGATGGCGTCGGTGAGCGCGGACTGGGAGGGCACGGAGCGGTGTACCTGCCAGTACTGGCGGGCGAGTTGGACCCGTAGGCCGTCCTTGCGCAGGAGCGGGAAGGCGACGTTGGGGCCGCTCTTGCGGACGGCGTAGGTCTTGCCGTCGGCTCCGGCCACGACGTCGACCTGCCGGTCAGCCAGTTCGATCAACAGGGTGGCCTGGCTCGGCTTCTTGTCTTTGTCGTCGCTGGAGCTCATCTAGGCGGCCGTCCTTCCTGGTCGTGAGTGGGTGGTTCGGGTGCGGCGGGGCTCGCGTAGCCCCTTGTTCAGGCCGGAGCGGATGGTGGCGTCGATCTCGTGGGTCGGGTTGGCATCGCCCTGGGCGTTGGCCTCCAGGGCGGCGCCCCGCAGCGCGGAGGCGATCCAGCCGGTTTCCAGCAGGCCCTCGCGGGCCAGCTGGCCCAACGAGGCGGCGGCGATGTAGAGGTTCTCGTTCCTGGTGCCGGGCTGAGCGCCTCGAACCCTGGCTAGCTCGCCGGTCACCGCCGCCCGCACGTAGGCGGCCCGGCGGCGGTTATCGGTGGTGATCGCCGACAGCACATCCGCAACAGGCCCCGGCGGGGTGGCTCCGGGGGTGGTGGGCTGGTCCGGGGAATCGGGCCTGCGCAGCAGGCGCCTTTGAATCCACCACGGCAGAGCTGCGGGGTCCTCGCGGACCTTCACTTCGTAGCGGCCCGACCCGTCGGGCGCGGTGACTGGGCAGCCGGGGCCCACGACGTAGCCGCCGTGGGCGCGGGTGTCGATCAGCCAGCCCAGACCGTGGCCCTGGTCACCGCTGGTGTTGCCCAGCTTGGGGCCGTTGGGGTGGGTGAAGTACAGGTGCCACCCGCCCCGGCGGGTGCGGACGGTGAAGGTGTCCAGCGGCAACGGCTCCCCGGCTTCTTCGGCCAGGAGCGCGAGCACGTCCGCCCCATCGGTGATGCCGGGACGGTTCCACGGCCCGGGCGGGGCCTGCCCGGGCTTGGGGGTGTCCAGGTCGACCACGACCAGTCCGGCCGGGCCGGTGGCGATGCCGTAGTTCGCGTCGGGCCACTGCCGCCACCAGGTGTGGATCTGGTCGGGGTCGGTGGTCGCGGCCCGCTCCCAGGCCCGCACCAGCGGTGGCTTCTTCGAGCGGGGGGTGAGGGGGAAGACGGGCCAGCCGCGGCGGGCGGCGGCCAGTGCGTAATCGACAGGCGCGAAGCCGTTCATGGGGGCCTCCAGATGCTCACGGATCTCCTTAAATCACCAAGCACAAGGGGCCGGTGCCGTCACCTCGTGACGGCCCGGCCCCGGGTTCGGCGGGGGGTGTTCAGATCAAACGCGTCCAGCCGCCGCGGCTCCCTGAGTAGCGGGGATGTCGTCGCTGAACTCGGGGTCCTCGATGGCGCACCAGACCTTCACGACGATGCCCTTCACGACCGCGCGGGCGGCGAGCGTGTACCCGTAGAGCTCCTCGACGTCGGTGCCCAGATGCGCGGCCCAGTCCCGGACAGCCTGGTGAGAGTCGGTCTGGCCGTCCAACAGCTCGCAGTCCAGTCGAGGCGTAGTGAAGATCTGGGTGAACTTGCGGATGCGGTGCAGGCGCCAGGACGCTTCCGGCAGGTCAGGGGCATCAAGCAGATCGGTCAGGACTTGGGCCGCGGCGTTCTGGAGTTCTCGGTTGCTGGTCATACTGGGTGGGCCTTCCTGGTCGAAGCGTCGGGTGGGTGTGGGCGGGCCCGCTGGGATTGGCGTCATGGCGGGCCCGCCTCATGCGTGCGGTCAGTGGTTGTTGTGCGGGTAGCTGGCCTGGGGGTCGCTGATGTCGTACCAGTCACCGCAAACGGGGCAGGGACGCTCAGCGATGTGGGTCGCGGGGGCCATAGGATGTGGTCCTCTCCGTGTGAGAGAGACGGCCCCACCCGCGCCTGCAAGCAAGGGGTGGGGCCGTCGTCATGTGTGCGGACCGGGCGGTCCCCCCGATCCACCACCGCAACAAGAGGTCGGGGTGGTGGGTCAGAGGCACCGGGCGGGTCAGAAGCGGATATCGCCGTGGTGGTCGCCGGCCTGGATGATGGAGCCCCCGGCGCTCACCCCGTTGATCACGTTGGTGACGCTCCGGCGCCGGGAACGGAGCGGTTCGGTGGGCGTGTAGGTGGCCTCGAAGTCGGCCTGAGTCAGCACAGCGAAGACTCCCTCGGGGTGGCGCACGACCCAGTCACCGGGGTGAGCGATCAGCTCCCCGGAACCGGGGGCGAGCGTGAGGGTGGCCTCCGGGCCGCAGGTGTGGGTGAACTGGGTTTCCGAGGCGAGCAGCCAGCCCAGGGTGCGGCCCGAAGTGATCGGGTCAGCGGGCATCCACTGGTGGGCTTCGACGGTCTCGGTTCGGGTGAACAGGTTGCTCATCGGGTGCCTTTCGCGAGAGAGATGACGAACCCCCGACCGGGGTGGGTCCCAGGCGGGGGTTCGGGGGTGGCCCTAGAGGCCCTAGACGGCCAAGGGAGCAGGCCAGATAGGGTTTTGGTTTCTAGTGGCAGGGCCTAGTTTCTAGGCCCTTGGGGGCTAGTTCTAGGCCCCGCCAAGGGGGTGCTCTAGACCCTCTCCAGGGCGCTCAGGACGGCCTCCTTCTCGTATCCCTGGCGGGTGGTCTTGGTGGTGGGGTCCTCGACCTTGGCGGCCCACACACCCTTGGAGACCACCCCCAGCGGACGCAGGATCTTGGCGAGCGCTTCCTGGGTCAGGTCGGTGAACTCCTCGGTCGCGGTCAGGCGGGTCACGAGCATGTCGGAGTGGACCTTGTCGGCCTCCCCCATCGCTTCCAGGACCGCGTTGAGCAGCCGCACGTCAGTGCGCTCATCGCTCTTGGGCAGGGTCCCGGCCTCCTTGCGCAGCGCGAAGGCCCGGTCGGCCAGCGCCTGGAGTTCGCCCCGGTCGGGGTCGATGAACGCCGCCCGCGTCTGCACCGGAGAGGACCCTTCGGCGAGGATGTATCCGGCGCCGCGCTGGTCGGGCTCGAACAGCGCGGCGGAGTAGCCGCGACCGGACCAGCCGGTGCCCAGAATGGTGTCGGAGGCGGCCGGGGTGGTGCACCGCAGAGCCCAGCGGATGGACAGGATGTCGCGCAGCCGGGTCGGGACGACCTCGGCGGCCGGGCGCTGGGTGATGACCCCGGTGATGATGGCCGCGGCCCGGCCCCGCCCCACGATGTCGGCCAGCGCGGTCATGAACTCCTTGTCGGCCTTGGCGTCCCCGGAGGCGGACCAGAACTGGACTTCGTCGATGTGCACCACGATGGGGTGCAGGTCGTACTTCTTGGCGATGGCCTCGGTGACCTTGGGGGCACCGATCTTGCGCAGGATCTTGTAGCGGCGGTCCATCTCCGAGATGACCTCGCGCAGCATCGCGATCATGGCCTCGGGGCGCTTGTCGGTGAGCACGAACTTGGCCATGGGCTCCCACACCATCAGGTCGAACCCGAACTTGCCATCGGCCAGGTAGACCTGGGTGCGGGGGTCCAGGAAGAACCAGGCCAGCACGTTGTTGGAGGCCACGCTCTTACCGCCGCCGGGCTCCCCACCGATCATGTAGGAGCGCTCGACCATCTTGAACTCCACCGCACGGCCCCGGGCGTCGCGCCCGGCGAAGAGCTTGCCGGTCCAGAAGTTCACCTGGTCGGGGGCGCGGGTGGCCAGCGGGTTCTCCACCCGCGAGCCCTGCATGGGGTCCTCATCAGCGCACCAGAGCTTGACGCGCCCGTTGTGGCCCTTGACCGGGTCCAACGCGATCTGGACTTCGTCGACCCCGATCGCTCCGGCCAGTTCCCCGCGCTTCTTCGCCGCGGACTTGTAGGTGGTGCCCGGCGGGAGTTCCAGGGTGGCCTCCCAGGCCCCGTCGGTGCGGGTGACCGGCCCGACGATACGGATCTCGTCGGCCTTCTTGGCCAGCTTGGCCGAGACGAACACCCGCTTGACCTCCTTACCGGAAGGGGAGGCACCCAACGCGGCGTGCCCGGCTTCGGCATCGCCCAGGGCGGCGCGGCGGCGTTCCAGGCCACCGGCCACCGCGAGCACGGTCAACAGCGCGATGACCGGGACGGCCGGGGTGAGCAGGAACCAGGCCAGCGTTCCAGCGGCGGCCGTGGTCCCGACCCCGGTGAGTACAACGTTGCGGCGCTTCTTGCGCGTAGTCAGCACCAGTTCGGGCTTGACGGCCAACTGGGTGTCCAGTTCAGCGGCCACCATCCACCGCCACACGTGCCCGGCCCCGCGAGCGGTCCCCACGGACCCGTAGACCAGCTCGTGCCGGAGCAGCTCCCACAGCAGCCGGTCCGGGCGCTTGGCCACCTCGGCGGTGCGGGTGGCGGCGGTGCGCACCGAAGCGGGCACCACCACGCGGGCCTTGGACTTGGCGGGCACCGCCACCTCGGAGCTGGCGGTGTTGGGGTCGGGGTCGGGTTCTTCGTGCACGATCTCGGCGTCCACGATCTCGCCGGAGTGGGCGGCCTCATCGGTGGCCGTCTCGGTGACGGTCGTGCGGGTGGGGAAGTCGATCACCTCCGCCTCCTGGTCCTGCTCGGTGTCGGGGTGGGGTTCGTGTTCGGGGTGGGTGGCGCTCATGCTGGTGGGCCCTCCTGTGTGGGGTGCGGGCGGCGGCGGATCTGTGGTGGTGGGGCCGCCGCCCGCTTGGTCGGGTTAGTAGTCGTTGATGTCGAAGTCGCGGGTGAAGGACTCAGCGGAGTCCAGGCCGTTCTGGAAGAACTCGTAGATCCCGATGAAGGGGCCGGAGGCGGCCAGCCACAGGCAGGGCACCAGCAGCGCGATCCACGGGGTCGGGGGTCGGGTTCCGGCGTCCTTGAGTTCGAAGGTCACCCACCCGGTGGCGGCCACGGCGACCAGCACCGCCAGGCCGTCGAAGGTGGCGCTGCCCAGGGTCCGGACCCCGGCCACGACGTAGGGGGCCAGGAAGGGCACCACGGCCAGCCCGGAGATGAGCGCGCACAGGGTGAGCATCCGGCCGCGCTTACCGAAGAGCAGCAGCACGATCCCCAGTCCCATGGCGGCCAGGGCCACGATCCCGCTGGCCATAGACAACTCCTTTCGCAGGTCAGGCGGCCCCACCTTGGGGGTGGGGCCGCGTTCGGGGTGTTAGCGGTTGCGGCCCTGGTCGCGGCGTCCGGAGATGACCAGGCCGATACCGGTGGCGAGGATTCCGGCGAGGATGAGGAGCTCGAACATGGGCGGTGGGCCTTTCTGTGTGGGCGGGGCGGTGGCGAATCTGTGGTGGCCAGGCCACTACCTCTGAACTGGTCAAACCCTTGTGGGGTGGGGTGTGACTTACAGGTCGAAGAGCGGGATCTGGTCGCCGCACAACCCGCACACGTCCCAGGCGGGAACCTTGTGGCGGGCATCGCGGCACCGCTCGGTCGGGTCGATGTCGACCTCGACTTCCAGGTGGTATCGGCGCTGTTCCTGGGCCTTGCTGCGGTGGTAGGTGTCGAGAACGAGTGAGGGGCAGGTGCACCGCAGCTGGTACACCCACCCCTCTCCCTCACCCAGGTCCGCGACGGTGCGCGTGATCGTGGGCCGGTGACGTTCACCCATCGCTGCCACGCAGGGTGCGCAGGTGCCGCTTGACGGTGGTCACGCCCAACCCCAGCGCGTTGGCCATCTCCGCAACGGACTGCTCGGGGTGGGCCTTGGCGTGGTCGGCCACCCGCTGAAGGTTGGCCTGGCCGGTGGTCCGGCGGGCCTGGTGAGCCTCGGTGACCCCCGGGGCCACCTTGGCCGGTCCACCTCGGTCAGTGGAGTGGACTTTTCCCTGGTCGTGAACAGTGTGGCCCCCCTGCAGAGTGGCGTTGTGGGCTTGCTGCCGCTCCCAGGCGGCCAGGACTTCCTCGCGGGTGGGGTGACCCGCTTGGCGGGGGTTCGGGCCACGCGGGTTCGGGTCGATGTGACCCCCGCTGACCCCTCCGGTGTCGGGGCCGTCCTGGTCGGACAGGAACGCCTCGATCTGGGTCGCCAGCGCGGTGGACTGCTCGCTCACCCACACATCAGCCGGGTGAGTGCGGGCGGTGGCCGGAGCGGTCTCGCTCTCGCCCAGCGCGATGGAGCGCAGCTCAGCCTCATCCGCGTCGTTGACTTCGTCCAGGGCGTCGTTGATCGCCGTGGACAGCGAGGTCGCGGACAGGTAGGCGGCCACCGACCAGGCGGCCGCACCCAGGGAGCAGACGGCTCCCACGATGCTGCCCAGACTCGCCAAGACCGCGCTGACCGCCAGCGGCACCACGATCAGCACCCCGAACGCCCACACCTGCCACGGTTCGAGCACGGTGTTGCGGGCGGCCAGTCGGCCACGGAGCACGATCATGGTGGTGGCCAGGATGGTCAGGCCGCCTTCGATCAGGTACCCCAGCCCGGTCGGTTGGGGCACGGGCCGGTTCTGCAGCCAGAACTCGATGGCCACCCCGGACCCGATGGAGAGCAGTACCGACAGCACCAGGCACCCGATCAGGGCCCGGGAGCGGGTGCGGGTCAGGTCCGCGACCGCCCGCCCCGGCGAGACGGCCTCGCGAGCGGCGGTGATCGCCTCCAGTGCCTTCTCCGCAGCCGCGGCCCGGGAATCGGCCACTCGTTCGCGGCGCAGAGCCCGGCGGTGGTTGAGCCGCAGCTGTTCGCGGTGCTGGATGATGCGCAGCCGGTCAGCGTCGCTGCGGGTAGCGGGGTTGGTGTGCGGGTCGTTGAGGAGCTTCTGATCGCTGATCCCGACCAAGCGGCGGGCCACGTTCACCTGGTCAGCGACCGTGGCGGCCGCGTCCGGGGCCCGGCGGCCGAACCACTGCGAGAACTTCATGGGCGGGCCTCCTTCGGGGCCGGAGCGGGCAAGGTCAACGGGCGGGCAGCAACCGCGGCGGCGGCATCCAAGACCAGGACCGCCCCAGCCAACGGCAGAGCGGCCAACCGCAGCAGCGCCACGAGCAGGGTCAACAGCAGGGCGAACAGGATGGCCAGGAACCCGGCACTCTGGATCAGGTCCGTGGTGCTCACCGGTCCTCACCTCCGGCCAGGAGTTCGGCGCGGGTCTCGGCCAGCTCAGCTACCGGCACCCAGCGGCCCGAGTCAGACTCGTCGGTGGTGGGGGCGATGCGCACCCAGCAGGCGGCAGGGTCGGTGTACAGGTCCACGTCGACCACCTGGCACTCACCCTGGGTGGGGTGGTGCACGGTGGCTCCCATGCCGTACCAGGCCCACACCAGCCGGGGGCGGCCCGGTCCGAGCACGAGCACGAACCGGTCGGCCACGTAGCCACTGGCCAGGCTGAGGGTGTGCGCGACCCCCACGGTCAGGGTCAGCAGCAGGAGCAGTTGGGGCAGGGTCAGGGTGAAGATCACTGGTCGACCCCTTCCTGGCGGGCGCGGATGGCGCGCAGGGTGGCCAGATCGGAGGCCTGGTCGGGCAGCAGCGGCCCGGCCTGCAACCGCAGCAGAGCGAAGACCAGCCCCAGAGCCAGGGCGGCCAGCAGCAGGGTGGTGATCATCAGGCCACGCTCCCCAGCTCGGAAACCGGCAGCGCCGAGAAGGAGTCGGGGCCGTCCAGGTCCGCGCTGATGTCAGCGGCGGCCTGGCGGCGCGCGAGGTAGTCGGCGTTGGTCTCGCCGCTCTGGCGCGGGGCCAACAGCTCGCTAGCCAGTTCGAGGTCGGCCAGCAGGGCGGTCAGCTCGACCAGGCCGACGGGGTGTGCGGTGTGGGTGGTGCTCGGGAAGGGCAGAATGGTCGGCATCGGGATGGGCCTTTCAACACGGGGTGATCTCGATACAGAAGGCCCCACCGGGTGCGACCGGAGGGGCCTTCGTCGTAGGTGAAGGGGAAACAGCTATTCGGCGGGTGGTTAGGGGTAGTAGACGTTGCAGACGTGGGCGTCCAGGCTCTGCTGGCTGCGGAACTTGTAGTCGCAGTTGCCGCAGTAGTAGGTGGCGGCGTAGGCGGTGCGGAAAGCAGCGAAGAGCGAAGCGAACGGCATGTGAAGTCCTCTTTGTTGAGTGGTGTGGACCCGGGTGGTCCCCGCCCGCCCCCGCTCTGGTGGCCGGTGCCAGGAGAGCAGGGGGAGGACAGGCACCCCAGGGGTGCTCAGTTCGCACTCCACGGCAGACGCAGACCGTCGCCAGCGGTGCGGGGCACGATGTGCCAGTGCAGGTGGAACACGGTCTGGGTGGCGTCCGGTCCGACGTTGGCGATCAGGTTGGCCTGTCGACCGGACTCCGCCAGCAGCGAGGCGGCGTGCATCACCGTGGTGGCGGTGACCAGCGGCGCGGTGGCCGCGTTGGTGACGTGCTGGTGCGGGATGACCAGCAGATGCCCGTCGGTGACGGGGTTGAGCGGAACGATCGCCAGGGCGTCAGCCCAGCGGCGCACCACCGTGGCCGGAGAGCGGCCCGCGGCGATCTCGCAGAACACACAGGGTTGATGGGTCGAACTCATAGGGCTCCAAACGACAGCCAGCCCACCTAGGAGCGGGCTGGCTGTGGTGTGATGGTGGTGAGTCCGGGGCCGGTACCAGCGGCCCCGGACTCACTTGTTCTTGGGGGTAGCCACCACGGGCTTGTCGATGTCGCGGTGCTCGACCTCGGTGTTGATCCCCCGGGCCCGGAGCTCGACGGCCACCGCTTCGGCGATGGCCACGCTGCGGTGGCGGCCGCCCTTGCAGTAGATCCCGACCTCGGTGATCTCGCCGTGCATGTCGTGGAAGACCCGGGCGGCCTCGATGCGGTCGACGGTGCGGTCACGGATCTCGGTGGCGCCGGGGGTGGCCATGACGTGGTCGCGCACCTGCCGGTCCAGGCCGGTCTTGTACTTCATCTGCGGGTCGTGGTGCGGGTTGCGCAGGGCCCGGGACAGGTCGACGGTGAGCATGTCACCGGCCGGAGGGGCACCGTGCAGGACCCCGTAGGTGGTGATGACGACCTTGACCAGGCCGCGGTCGGTGATGGAGCTGACGTCAGAGGGAGCGCTGAACCGCATGGGGAGCCTTTCCTAGCGAATGGGATGTGGGTCGGAACCTGTACAGGGGCAGGGCCGACACCTTCGTGTCGGCCCTGACGTGGTGGGCCCTGGCGGGTGGTTAGGGGTAGTAGACGTTGCAGACGTGGGCGTCCAGGCTCTGCTGGCTGCGGAACATGTAGTTGCAGTTGGCGCAGTAGTAGGTGGCGGCGTAGGCCGTGCGGAAAGCAGCGAAGAGCGAAGCGAACGGCATGTGAAGTCCTCTTTGTTGAGTGGTGTGGACCCGGGTGGTCCCCGCCCGCCCCCACCGGTTCCCGTGTTGTGCCGGGAGGTGGGGATGGACAGGCACCCCAGGGGTGCGGGTAGTGCGGGGGATGCGGCCATTCCGTTCCGCCCTGGTGATGGCGGATCACGACCGAGTGGTCGCCGTGGCCGGTGCCGTTCGCCGTCCCTTGGGAGCTCGGGATGGGGTCGGGGCAATACGCGCTGTTGAGTTTGTAGGGCTCCCGATCACCAGGCGGGGAGCCGGACCCGGGATTCCACGCGGTGAGCAGGGCTCTGCCCTGGTCACCGGAGTCCTCCTCCGGTCTTGGCTCTGTCGTGAGCCATGGCAAGAAGCTAACAGTTGATAGGCATAGGGATCAACTGTTAGGAACAAAAAACTTTGAAGATGCGTTGTGAGCTGGGGAGACGCTGAACGGCATCTGTTAGGCAGAGATAGAGTGTTCCCGTCACAACGGGCAATCAGGGAGATTTGCGTGGCACGTGATTCACGAGGTTCGCGGCCAGAGGCCATGTACGAACAGGTCGCACGCAACATACGGAACTCCATCGAGGCGGGCGTCCTCCGCGATGGCCAGGCCCTACCCTCAACTCGCCAGCTGGCAGTGGAGTGGGATGTCAGCGTCCACACCATCAACGAGGCGATGAGGGTCCTGTCCTCCGAAGGCCTGGTGGTAAGCAAGTCCCGTTCTCAGCGGGTAGTGAACGCTCCGGGGCAAGTAAGGACAGGAATTCGGCTTGGTACAGCAAATGTGCTGTTTGTAGGTGGCTACGCCGGAAGCGGCAAGAGTGAACTGGGGCGTGTGCTCGCCAAGGAGACTGGGTGGCCCATGCTCGACAAGGACACCCTGACTCGGCCAGTAGTCGAAGCGGCTTTGGAAGTTCTCGGCGCCTCCCCACATGACCGGGAGTCAGATGTCTATTTGGAGAAGGTGCGACCGCGGGAGTACGAGGCACTGTCCGCTGCGGCCCGCGAAAACGTGGAGTGCGGCACGAGTGTCATCACAACCGCTCCGTACATCAAGGAGTTCAACGATCCAGCATGGATCGATCGGACCAAAGCCATGTATACGGGTCTCGGCGCACGAATCACGTTCGTCTGGGTTCACTGCGACGCGGACACTATGCATACCTACATCCGCCATAGGGGAGCAGCTCGGGATACGGCCAAGCTCGCCGATTGGCAGGGCTACCTGGCAGGGATCGATGTCGATTTCCGCCCACCGGTTGAACATGTACTGATCGAGAACTCAACCGACAGCCCGCCTCTCCAGACTCAGGCGAGTACCCTTGTGAAGGACCTTATGGCGGCGACGTCGTGAGCGCCGGAATCATTCTCTACGGGCCTCCAGCATCCGGAAAGAGCACGGTTACCAAGAAGCTGGCTTCGTTGGAGCCACAGGTTTCCCTCTTTCGCCGACTCAAGGCTGGGGAGGGGCGCAGCGATGAATACCGAATGGTGACCCCTCACGACATTTCCCAGGCGCGCAAGCGTGGGGAGTTCATCTGGGAGAACCACAGGTACGGAGCTATTTACGCCATCGACCGTCCCGAGGTCGAACAACTGATGGTCGATCGCATACCGATCATCCACTTGGGGCAACCGGAAGCGGTATCCGCAGTGACCACAGCGGTCCCGGTGAACTGGCTGGTTGTTGCTCTCGAATGCCCGCGAGTAGTCGCTCTCAAGCGGATTCGGGAGCGTGGCACTGGAGACACCGAAGCGAGGATTGCAGCATGGGACCAGACTCCGCGGTTGGCTCACGCGGACCTGCGTGTCGACACGAGCACCATGACTGCTGAGGGGGTGGCCCGGAACATCCAGGCAGAGCTGCGGCAGGGATAGCTAGCCAGGGGGGTGGAGGCTGGACCGGAGGCTGCGGAGGCTGGGCGGAGGCTGAGAACCGGGCTTAGCCTCCGCATCATCAGCGCAGTTCAAGAGCGGTTTCTGATGGCAACCGGAGGCTGCGGAGGCTGTATCTTCTTACTCTCTAAAAAGGTAAAGAGACACAGGAGACCAGCCCCCCCACTGGCTAGCTCAACAAGCTCACGCCACAACAACCTCTGGCGCACATCGGGCGCACACCAGAGCCAAAAACGATGAGAGACAGCGCGTGTTACCAGCAGATGAAATCCCCCTTCATCAGGGGACTTTCAGGGTCTGCGCTGCTACCGTCCTTGCGGGTATCAGTTCTACGACATCTAAGCAGCACCCCTCGGGGCCGGTATCCGCACTGGATACCGGCCCCGAGTCGATTCCGGGGCCGGTCAGCGATGTGGTCGAGGTGTGGTCACCACGCGATCGGCACCCGATGGCCCGCCGTGCGGCCGCGATGCCGGGCGTACGGCTACCGTTGACGCGTGGCAAGGGACGGAAACACCAACATGACAGCAGGCGCGCTCGCCCGGCGCGGTTTCAGCGACAGCACCCGGGCCCTGCGGCTGGTGGCGGAGGCCGGGTTGGACGCCCGGGCCGACACCGACGTGATCGGCTCCCTCGCGGCGGCAGCCGACCCCGACCAGGCCCTGCTGGGTCTGCTCCGGCTGCTGGAGGCCTCGCCCGACCCCGACGAAGTGCTGGTGGCGCTGCGGGAGGAGGCGGACTTGCGGACCCGGCTGTGCCGAATCCTGGGGGCCAGCACGGCCCTGACCGACCACCTGGTGCGGCACCCCGGTGACTGGCGCGAACTGCGCGGGGCCGACGCCTCGCGCACCCCCGATCCCGAGGAGCTGCGCCGGGGACTGATGCACACCGTAGGCGCACAACCCGACGAGGCCGCACCCGTCGCCGACCTCTCCCTAGGGCTGGGCTCCAACGAGGTCCCCTCGGCCGTACTGCGCCACACGCTGCGGGTGGCCTACCGGCGCCGGGTCCTGCGGTTGGCCGGGCGGGACCTGACCGGAGTGAACACCGTCGACGAGGTCGCCGCGGAGCTGGCCGACCTGGCCGCCTCCACCCTGGACGCGGCGCTGGCGGTGGCGCGCGCCGAGGCCCCCGAGGACGCGGCGCTGTGCCGGCTGAGTGTCATCGGCATGGGCAAGTGCGGCGGCCGGGAGCTGAACTACGTCAGCGACGTGGACGTGGTGTTCGTGGCCGAGCCAGCCCCAGGCGAGGACGGCCTTCCCCTGGATGAGCAGGAGGCCCAGCGCGCGGCCACCAAGCTGGCTACCGCGATGATGCGGATCCTCTCGGAGACCGACGCCGAGGGCACCCTGTGGGAGGTGGACCCGGCGCTGCGCCCCGAGGGCAAGAACGGCCCGCTGGTGCGGCCGCTGGCCGGCCACCTGGCCTACTACGACCGCTGGGCCAAGACCTGGGAGTTCCAGGCGCTACTCAAGGCCCGGCACATCGCCGGAGACGTGGCGCTGGGCCGGGAGTACACCGAGGCGATCGCGCCCCTGGTCTGGGAAGCCTCCGGGCGCAAGGACTTCGTGGAGGACGTGCAGGCGATGCGCCGCCGGGTGGTGGCGCACATCCCCGCCGGCGAGGCCGAACGCGAACTCAAACTGGGCCCGGGCGGCCTGCGCGACATCGAGTTCTCCGTGCAGCTGCTCCAGCTGGTGCACGGGCGTTCCGACGACCGGCTGCGGTCCGGCAACACCCTCCAGGCACTGGCCGTGCTGTCGGAGTACGGCTACGTGGGACGTAAGGACGCGGCCGGGCTGGCCGACGCCTACCGGTTCCTGCGCCGGGTGGAACACCTGCTGCAGCTGGAGCGGTTGCGCCGTACCCACCTGCTGCCCGACCCCAAGGCCCCGGACGGCCCCGCGCAGCTGCGCCAGCTGGGCAGGGCGCTGGGCTTGACCGCCGACCCGGTGCGCGAGCTGACCGAGGCCCGCAAGCGGGTGTCGGCGGAGGTGCGCCGCCTGCACGAGAAGCTCTTCTACCGTCCGCTGCTGAACGCGGTGGCCAAGCTCCCCGAGGACGAGATCCGTCTCTCCCCCGACCAGGCGGTCGAGCGGCTGGGCGCCCTGGGATTCGTGGATCCGCGCGGGGCGCTGCGCCACCTGGAGTCGCTGACGTCGGGGCTGTCCCGGCGAGCGGCTATCCAGCGCACGCTGCTGCCGGTGATGCTGGGCTGGTTCGCCGACTCCCCCGACCCGGACGCCGGGCTGCTCGGGTTCCGGCAGGTCAGCGACTCCCTGGGCACCACACCCTGGTACCTGCGGCTGCTGCGCGACGACGTGCGGGTGGCCGAGCGGATGGCGTGGCTGCTGGGTACCAGCCGCTACGTGACCGAACTGCTGCTGCGGGCGCCCGAGGCGGTCGCGATGCTGGCCGACGACGCCGACCTCAAGCGCCGGGAGACCACGTCGCTGATGGCCGAGGCGGACGCCGCCCTGCGCCGCTACGACACCCCGGAGGAGGCGGTGTCGGCGGTGCGCGCCCTGCGCCGCCGTGAGCTGCTGCGCACGGCCGCCGCCGACCTGCTGGGGGTGTCCTCGGTGGAGGAGGTCGGCCGGGCGCTGACCGGCATCGCCGCGGTGACCATCGACGCCGCCCTGCGCGCCGCCTACACCAAGGTGGTGGCCGAAGCGGGCGGTGAGGAGCTCACCCGGGTGTGCGTGGTGGCCATGGGCCGGTTCGGCGGCGGTGAGCTCACCTACGCCAGCGACGCGGACGTCATGTACGTGCACGACCCCGTGCCGGGTGTGGACACGGGCGCGGCGACCAAGCAGGCCATGGCGATCGTGCGGGAACTGGCCCGGCTGCTGGAGATGCCGCAGGCCGAGCCGCCGCTGAAGGTGGACACGGACCTGCGACCGGAGGGCAAGAGCGGACCGGTGGTGCGCACCCTGGACTCCTACGCCGCCTACTACGGCCGCTGGTCCCAGGTGTGGGAGAGCCAGGCCCTGCTACGGGCTCGGCCGATCGCCGGTGACGAAGGACTGAGGTCGGCGTTCATCGCGCTGATCGACCCCATCCGCTACCCGGACGGGGGCATTGAACCCGCCTCCGTACTGGAGATCCGCAAGCTCAAGGCGCGGATGGAGGCCGAGCGGCTGCCGCGCGGCGCCGACCCCACCCTGCACACGAAACTGGGCCGGGGCGGGCTGTCGGACGTGGAGTGGGTGGCGCAGCTGGTGCAGTTGCGCCACGCCCACGAGTACCCGGACCTGCGTACCCCCCAGACACTGTCCGCGCTGTCGGTGGCGGTGGCCCACGGGCTGCTGGCCGCCGACGACGGTGTGGTGCTGGAGGAGGCCTGGCGACTGGCGTCGCGGGTACGCGGGATGGTCATGCTGGTGCGCGGCCGGGGCGGTGACTCGCTCCCGCATGACCTTCGGGTGCGCGCGGCGCTCGCCCAGGCCATGGGCTTCGGCGACGACAGCGGTGACGGGGAGGCCGAGGAGGAGGGCCCGAACCAGGAGGGTCCGGACCCGGAGGGCCCCGCGGAGCAGCTGACCGAGGCCTACCTGCGAACCACTCGCCGGGCGCGGGCGGTCATGGAGCGGGTCTTCTACGACGACTGAGACGGCTGAGCGGCACCGGGCGGAGCCACCCGGGCGGGCGGGGGAGGGAACATGACCGTGACGGTCAGCCCTCCCGTTGCTGATTCTTTGGTCGAACATCAGGATCCCGAACATTTCTGCCCGGGAGGTCCGTGACGGTCTCACCACAACCTCAGTTGGGTGCCTCGACGACGGTCTCCCGCTTCCTTCCGCGTACGCGGTGTTGCGCCACCAGCCCGCCCCGCCGGGGTCGTGCGACCCCGGCGGGTGGTGCGGGTCTTACGGTCGGCTCCACGGGGTTTTGGAGCTTGCGCTCCCCGGTCTCCGGCCACTCCGGTACCGGTATTACTCATGCTCTGCGCCAGTTTGGCGAGGTTGCGTGCGGCGTTGACGTCCCGGTCCAACACCAGGGGACATTCGTCGCAGTCGAACACCCGGACGTGCAGGCCCAGCTTGGTTTTCACCGCGCCGCACCCCGAGCAGGTCTTGCTGCTGGCGAACCATCGGTCCGCCACGATCATTCGGCCACCGTTCCAGGTGGTCTTGTAGTCCAGCTGGCGGCGGATCCGCCCGAACCCGGCATCGGCGATGTGGCGGGCCAGACGCCGGTTCTTGACCATTCCGGCCACGTTCAGGTCCTCCACCACGACCGTCCCGTATTCGCGGGCCAGGCTGGTGGTGAGCTGGTGGATGGCGTCCTCGCGCAGGTTCGCCACCCGGTGGTGCACGCGGTTGCGTTCGATGTTGGCCTTGACCCACCGCTGTGACGGAGCCTGTCCGGTGCGCCGGTCAGGGCCTTGACGTCGCGACACCCGCCGGGACGCGTGGCGTAGACGCTGGAGCTCACCGTTCAGGTGGCGAGGGTTGGCCACGTGTCGTACCTGTCCGTCGGAGTCAGCGACCACCGCCAGAGCTTTGACGCCCAGATCGACTCCGGCCACCGACCGCGGGCGGGCCGGAGCACGTACGGCGCGTTCGATCTCGACCTGGAAGGAGACCTGCCAGCGGCCTCGTCGATGGGAGACCGTGGCGGACAGGATTCGGGCTGTGCCGTTGGCCAGACGGCGGTGGAGTTTTCGGGTGGACTCATGGGTGCGCACCCGCCCCACGACCGGCAGCACCACGTGACGGCGGGTGTCCTCACACCGGATGGCCCCGGTGGTGAACCGGCAGGCCAGTCGGGAGCGGTGTTTGGACTTGAACTTGGGGCGGCCCATGCGTGCCCCGGCACGTTCGCCGCATTTGGACTTGGAGTAGGCGTCGAACGCTGCGGCCGCGCCTGCCAGACCGGTGTTGTAGGCCTCTTTGGAGTTGTCCGCCCACCAGTGAGCGAACCGAGGGTCGGTGTGTTTGGCGGCGTTGAACTCTTTGCGCAGGCTCGGTAGCGACCAAGACCGCCAGGGGGCGAGTTCCTCCTCGGCAATGCCGTAGGAGGCTTCGGCCTTGCGTTGGTCCCAGACCGCCAGTACATGGGAGATCGCCCAGTTGTAGGCGGCCCGGGAAGCCCCGCAGTGCGAGCGCAACCGTTGCTCGGTCTGGGCTGCGGAGTCCAAGGCGAACACGAACGCCTGAACGACCCACCCGGGGCGGGGCTCGAACCCCCGCTTGTCCCGCTTCTTCTCCGGCTTCGGCTGCTGCCCGGTGTGCTGTTCGGTTGCCGTCTTCATAGAGTTCTCCCCCTCCCAGCGCTCATCGTTCAGGTGTTCGAGACCAAACGCTAGTGGGGCGGGCGGGGTCGTGTCCGCCGAATACGACAACCCGCCGACTTTTTCTACTCGTGTAGACGGCCCATGCCTCAGACCCTGAACTCCACAGGCTTCCAGGGTGGTGATCTGTGATTACAGAAATAAATGTTTGTCAATGAATCACGGAACAGCTCACGGCCCCGTCCCCTTTCCTGTGCGGCCTAGGAGCCCTGCCGCGCCTGCCCGGCCCTCTCGAGGACGCCTCCGCGGGCTGACGGCAGCGAAAAGGGGAAGGGCACCTCCGCGCCGGAGGAGTGTGGCGCGAAGGTGCCCGAGGGTCGGACCGGGGGGTGAACGGTCCTGGAGATGGCTCCGTGGGGATGCACCCGCAAGAATGGCTCAGCGGAGATGAGTCCGCAGGGCCGGGTCAGCGGGGCGGGATCAGCGCTGGCCCCAGGTGACGGAGGCGGCGGGGCCCACCCGGTTGTTACCGGGTTCCCAGTCCGCGCCGCCGTCGGGCCAGACCTTGACCAGCTTCCACTCGGTGTCCGGTCCGATGGTGACACTGCCCGACCACTGCGGGTAGGTGCCGGAGTCGGTGGTCAGCGGGGCGCCGTCCGCCGGGTTCCAGGAACCCAGTTCGGGGGTGGAGCCGACGACGTGCACCTCCTGACCGAAGTAGGTGTGGACGGTCGCGGTGACGGTGACACGGTCGCCGCCGTTGCCGCCGCAGTCCTGCCCGCACTCGCCGCCCACGTGCAGCGCCAGGGCGCCGTCGGCGGGGACGGTCGCGGAGACCTGGCCACCGGAGACGGTGGCACCGCCCGGTCCCGCGGCGTTGTCGTAGTCGCCGTCGGGCAGGGAGGTCGGGGCGCTCAGCTGCCAGGCCTGGCCCGAGGCATTGAAGGCGGCGAAACCGCTCTCACCGCGGTCGAAGGCCACGCGGGACGATCCGTCCTGGGCGCGTTCGGTCAGGCCCGTGCCGCTCACCGCGTTACGGAAGGAGACCATGCCGCTGACAGCCTCGTCGCGGTGCTCGCAGACCCAGTCCGAGCTGGTGCAGTCGCTGTCCTCGGTGATCCATCCGGCCGGGTTGCCGTCGACCTCGCCGATGTTGGGCGGGCCCTCGGTGTCGTTGCCCTGGAAGTCGTAGCTCGACATCACCACGGGGGTGCCGTAGGGGTGCGCGAGCATGAAGGCGGTGGCGAGGTAGTAGCGGTCGCCGTCCACGTAGGTGAGGGTCGGCTCGTAGCGCTGGGTGTCGTGGTTGTCGACGAAGACCACGGACTCGGCGGAGGTGAGTCCGCCGTGATCCGGCATGTCGGTCAGCCCGGTGATGTCACCGTTGGCGAAGCCCGACGCGATGTCGCGCTTGTAGTCGAAGTTGGTGACCTGCCCGTAGGGCGTGTACGCGGTGTAGGGGACGGTCTGGTCCCCGTAGACCTCGTGGTAGACGTGCGGGGCGCCGCCGAAGCCGGGGACCTCGTCCAGGGCGTCGATGATAGCGCCCATGTCGTCCTCGGCGATGTGCTTGGAGGCGTCCACCCGGAAGCCGCCCACGCCCATGGCGATCAGCTCGTTCAGGTAACGGGTGATCTGGGCCCGCACGTGCGGGGAGCCGGTGTCCAGGTCGGCCAGGTCGAGGAGCTGGCAGTTCTGCACCTCCCACTTGTCGTCCCAGTTCTCGATGGTGTCGTAGCAGGGGGCGAAGTCCTCGTAGGAGTAGGCGGCCGAACCGTCCCCGAACAGGTCCGGGTACTCGTACTGCTCCCACTCGGTCCCGGCGCTGCCGGTGCTGGTTTCCTCCTGCGGGCCGGTCATGTGGTTGATGACAGCGTCGACGTAGATCCGGACGCCGTTGTCGGCGCAGGTCGCGACCATGTCCTCGAAATCCTCGGCGGTGCCGCGCCGGGTGTTGTCGACCTGGTAGGAGACCGGCTGGTAGTCCTGCCACCAGGGGTAGTTGCCGCCTTCGGAGAAGGGGACGACCACGTGTTCCTGGGGCGGGGAGACCTGGACGCCGCCGTATCCGGCGGGGCCGAGGAAGTCGGCGCACTCGGCGGCGACGGAGTCCCAGTTCCACTGGAACAGGTGGACGATGGTGTCGGCCGCGCCCTCCTGGGCGACGGCGGGGGGTGCCTGGGCAGGTTCCTGGGGGCTCGCGGACGCGGGAACCGTTAGCAGGCCGGTTCCCAGCACCACGGCCCCGGCGAGGGCGCCGAGTCGGGCTGTTCTCATGGAGCGCTCCTTGGGGGGAGTCCTGAAGCGGGGCCGCGCTGCCCCGCCGCATCATCTTGCAGAATCCGCAAGAGTTTGCGTGGAGGTGATGAAGGTAACAGAAGAACCTTCGATTGTGAACAGAGGTTGACCGGCGCGTTAAGCACCCAGGGCCACGCAACAGCGCTCTGACCTCAACGAAAGAACCTGCAAGAAATTCGAAAACACACCCCGGGCCGAGCAGGAACAGGCGCCAGAAGCCACCTGCGGACAGCAGAAACGCCGGTGGCGGCCCGGACCGTGTGCGATCCGAGCCGCCACCGGCGGCGAGAGGGCGACCCGTGCGGGCGGGTACGCCGACGTGGCGGGAGAGGCCTACCAGAAGACCGCGACACCGATGTTGACGATGGCGAGGACACCGGCGATGATCGCCAGGTTCTTGGCGGGCTTGCGCAGGTTCAGCACACCGACGACCACCACGCCCAGTGCAATGAGGAGCTTCACCGCGACCTTGATGTGGTTGATCTCGGCGGTGTCCGCCATCTCGGCGACGCCGACCAGCAGCAGGCCGGTGACGAACTGGAGCAGGGCGCTGTGCAGCAGGACCTTGGTCGACTTGAGGTTGTCGGTCATCAGCTGCATCAGGAAACCGGCGATGATGCCGGCCAGGCCGAGCATGTGCAGGAAGACGAGCGCGGAGTAAAGAATGTCCATGCCCGTAGACTACTACGCCCTGTAGTTGATGACCTTGTTTTACTGACGCCCTGACGTAACAAAACAGACAACCCACCCCGAACGCGCCCTCACGCCTTCCGGGCCGGCCCCCATTGCCGCCACAACAACCAGACCAGCACCATCAACACTCCCACGCCCAGCGCCCGCAGCACGCCGTCGCGGTCGACCAGCTCCCCGGCCCGCGAGAGCACCGTCTGGTCAGCGATCAGGAGGGTGTCACTCGCACAGGCCGAGGGCTCGGCGTCGCGGTCCAGCAGCAGGCAGGCGGTGCTCACCACCCGGGCCCCCGCCTCGGCGTTCTCGGACACCCGGACCCGCACCGTGTAGACGGCCTCCTCGTCCTCGGGCACGTCCACCCGCCAGTTGGCGACCCCCTCCTCCACCAGCCCGCCCTGGCCGATCTCCAGCACCTCCAGGGGTTCGGGCACGTGCTGGGCGAGCAGTGCACCCTCCACCGGAGTCTCGCCGCCGTTGGCCACGGTCGCCCGGTAGACGACCTCCTCCCCCGGCAGCGGGGGCTGGTCCACCCCGAACAGCGCCAACCCCACCAGGTCGCTGTCGGCGAGCCCTTCACCCCCGGAGAGCACACCGGGCAGCCCTCGTTCCGGCTCGTCCTCGTCCGCGACGGCGGGGGCCGCGCACAACACGGCGGCGGCCAGACCGGCGAGGGCCCATCCGGGCCTTCGCCCGAACCCTCCCCCGCGCCCGCCCGCGACCCGTCGACCGATCCCACAAGCGACCAGAGTCATCCCACGCCTCCTTGAGGTTCACCCTGTGACACCTCAAGACAACTACGCGCCACCACCCGAGAACGCTCGGTGACACGCCCCCGACCAGAGGAACCTACGACGGAAACCCCTCCTGAGCACGGCTGAACGGGCCTGAGACCGGATGCTTAGGCCGCACCTCACACGTCTTAGACGTCTTAGGCACAGCTTGCCCGGTTCCGTACGGAAAACCGGTGAATCCTTCCGATGTGCGAGGGACCCCCTTAGCCGGATCGTGGAGGACACAAGGGCGGGACACCGGTTCCGCCGCACAACCGAAGGACTCACCGTGTTCCACCTCGCACCACAGCACAGCAGCCGGGCCCTCTCCGAGCGGGCCGCCCAGCGCAGCGAGCACCTCCACGCGGTCCGCGAGGCGCGGGCCGAGGCCCGCGCCCGCCGCCGGGCCGCACGCGAGGGCCGACGCTCCGACACGACCTGAGGGCGCGCGTCACGACAAGACCGCACCAACACCACCACGGGGGAACACCATGAGCTACGCCGACCTGCGCCTGGCCACCACGCACGCCCTGTACGACGAGCGCCTGCGCCAGGCCGAACTCAGCCGCCGTACCCGGCGCCTGCGCAACGAGGCGCGGGCCCGTCGTCGGGAAAACCAGGTGAGCTACCAACCACGGAGAGCATAATGGGCGATATGCCCCTCCTTTCAGACACCAGTCCCGTCTTCGTCGGCCGCCTGGACCATCTGCGGTTGCTGACCGACCAGGCCCACCGTGTACGGACCGGGCCTCCGGAGATGCTTCTGGTCGGAGGGGACGCCGGGGTCGGCAAGAGCCGCCTGGTCGCCGAGTTCGCCGCGACACGACCGCCCGGCACGGTCTTCCTGGGAGCCTGCCTGCAACTGGGCGTGGACGGCCTGTCCTACGCGCCCTTCACCGCGGTGCTCCGCCAGATCCTGCGCGAGCGCGGCCGTCCTCCGTTCGAGTCGGCCGCCCCGGGCGGGATCGGTGAGTTCGCCCGGCTCCTGCCCGAGCTGGGCGAGCCGTCCGCGGACCGGAGGGAGAACCGCGGCATCCTCTTCGAGCAGGTGCTGCGCCTGTTCGACCAGGTGGCGGGGGACGACGGGATCACGGTGGTGCTGGAGGACCTGCACTGGGCCGACGGCGCCACCCGGGACCTGCTGGTCTTCCTGGCCCGCAACCTGGACCGGCCGGGCACACAGATCGTGGCCACCTACCGCAGCGACGACCTGCACCGATCGCATCCGCTGCGCCGCCTCCTCCCCGAACTCGAACGCCTGCCCCGGGTGGGCCGGATCGTGCTGGAACCGCTCACCCGCGAGGAGGTGGGCCGCCAGGCCGCCGCCATCCGCGGTGAGGTTCTGGGGGAGGACGCGCTGAACACGCTCTACCAGCGCAGCGAGGGCGTGCCGCTGTTCGTGGAGGCGCTGGCCGCCGCCGACAGCTGCCCGGACGACGACCCCGACCTGCCGGACCACTTCCGCGACCTCTTCCTGGAACCCCTGCACCGCTTCGACGAGTCCGCCATGGCCGTCCTGCGGGTGGCCGCGGTGGGCGCCGTGGCCGACTCCATCGAGCACGAGTTCCTCTACCACGCGGCCGGTCTGCCCGAACACGAACTGGAGGCCGCGCTGCACACGTTGGTGGACGCCAACGTGCTGCGCCCCGGACGCACCGGCTACCGGTTCCGGCACGCGCTGCTGCGCGACGCCGTGCACGAGGAGATCCTGCCCGGCCCGCACTCACGGCTGCACCTGCGCTTCGCCCAGCTCATCGACGAGTACCCCGAAGCCGTGCCCGTGGACCGCCGCGCGGCCGAGCAGGCCCACCACTACCAGGCCGCCCAGGACCTGCCCCGGGCGATGGAGGCCGCCTGGTGGGCGGCGGTACAGGCCAAGAAGACGCTCGCCTTCGACGAGCGGCTGGACATGCTGGAGCGAGTCCTGGCGCTGTGGGACCGGGTGCCCGACCCCAGCAGCCGGGTGGAAGGGCTCAGCTGGGCCGCGGTGGTCAGCCGGGCCGCCAACACGGCCATCTCCGCCAACCGCAGCAGGCGCGCCCTGGAACTGGTCGACGAGGCCCTGGCCACCCTTCCCGGGGACGCCACCGACGACGAGACCCTCACGACGCGGGCGGTCCTGCTGCGCCAGCGCGGCCAGGCCCGGGCCAACCACGTGCGCGACGGCGGGATCGTCGACCTGATCCGGGCGCTGGAGTTGCACCCGCCGCACATGCCCGGGTACAGCCAGCTGCTGGCGATCCTGGCCCGCGAGTGCGCCCTGCTGCGCGAGGACCGCGCGCAGACCCTCGAACAGAGGATCCTCCGGGAGCTCGCCGAGTCCGGCCGCGGACCACGCTCACTGGCCGAGATGGCGATAGAGGCGGCCGACACCGGCAGCCTCTCCGACGCCTGCGCGGCCGCCGACGCCCGCATCACCCTGGGCGGGGCGTACATGCAGGAGGGCGATATGGAGCGCGGGCGCCCGCTCATGGAACGGGGCCTGGCCGAAGCCAAGAAGCTGCGCCAGCCCCACATGGAGGCACGCGGGGCCGGGAACCTGGGCCACTTCCTGCGCGAGCTGGGCCACCACGAGGAGGGACTCCGGGTGCTGGACGAGTCCCTGGCCCGACACGAGTCCCTGGGCTGGGCCCCGGCGCACAAGTCCTTCAACCACCAGAACCGCGCCGAGATCTACCTGGAGCTGGGCGACCTCCGCCAGGCGCGGGAGATCTTCCGGCTCTATCTGCGCAGTGGACAGCGGAACGACAAGCACCAGTTCTACATCCAGGCCGTGGAAGCGCGGGCCGCCGCGGCCATGGGGGACACGGCAGCGGCACGGGACGCGGCGGGGCCCGTGGGCGACCGTTCCATGCTGGACTCGCACCGGATGAACATCCTCCAGTTGCGGGCCATGGGCGCGCTGGACGCCGGCCTGGCCGAGGGCGATCTCGCCGAGGTCCTCTCCCTGTCCTGGGAGGTGCTGGAACAGGTGGCGCTGGAGTGCTCCCCCGGGTACACGTGGCCGCTGCTGGACCAGATGGCCGAGGCCACCCGGTTGGGTTCGGAACAGGGGCGTACGGAACGGGGCAACGGAACGGAGAACGCCGAGACCGCCCGCCGGGTCCGCGCGCTGATCGCCCGGACCGCAGGGAAGACACCCGTCACCGGGCTGGTCCACCCGGCGCACGCGGCCTCGGTCACCGCCCTGCTCGCCGAGGGTGAGGGGACCGCCCCGGCGGAACTGGCCGAGCTGTGGGCCGCGGCGGTAAGGGCCTGGGAGCGCACCCCAATGCGGCTGCACCTGGCCCGCGCACAGCTGCGCGAGGCCGAGGCGCGGGTCGCCGCCGGTGAGCGGGGAGCGGCCGTGCTGCTCACCCGCCAGGTGTACGAGACGGCCACCGAGTGCGGCGCGGCCCCGCTGGCCCGGGCCGCCGAGGACCTGGCCCGCCGACTGGGCACGGGGCTGTCCGAGGAGTCGGTGCCCCCGCCCGCCCCCGCCGGGCTGACCGGCCGCGAGACGGAGGTGCTGCGGCTGTTGGCCTCGGGCGCCACCAACGCCGACATCGCCGCCGAGCTGTTCATCAGCCCCAAGACGGCCAGCGTGCACGTGTCCAACATCCTCGGCAAGCTGGACGTCCCCAACCGCGCCACCGCCGGGGCCCGCGCCCGCGAACTCGGCCTCGTCTGACGAGCAGGGGACCGCTGAGAACGGAAGCGGTGGGAAACGTGCTGGGCCGTACCCGATCGGCTACGGCCCAGCAGGCAGCCGCTAGCCCTCCGTGGGCGGGCCCGCTGCCTTCAAGATGTCGGTGCGCAACACCTGCTCCGCGTTCAGGACCTCGATGCCGAGCAGCTTCCCGTCGGCGTCGAAGTCCAGGATGATCTCCCCGTCCGGGTCGGGGGTGGTGATCGAGTGCTGCTGGGTTACGGCCTCCCCCGCTCCGATGGGGTCGACGACGTAGATATAGGCGGCCCCCGCCTCACTGTCGTACGTGATCCGCATGCTCTGCTCCTCGTGCGCGGTCCGGGACATCCCCGTCAGCCCTTGGTGACGGTGACAATGTTGCCGTTCTTGTTGTTCACGACCACGCGGATCTTGTTCTTGCCCTTGCCCTGGATGAAAACACTGGTATTGCCCTTCCCCGCGGTCTTCTTCCCATTCTGGACGACCTGCTGGACCACCTTCTGGCTAACCTTTCGCTTGGCCATCTGGCCGGCGGCATGGGCGGTGATCCTCGCTCCCACCATCAGCGCGGGGATCCAGAACGGATCGGCGACCACGGGGTAGACCGTGTCCTCGCCGAACTCCACCCGCTGTACGAGGGAGTCGCCCTGGACGGTCAGCTCGGTGGGCAAGGGGGAGCCGTCGGCGTCCACCGCCCACGGCGGGGCGACGGTCCCGACCATGTCGCCGTTCCCGTCGAGGACGAACGCGCCGCCGTCCTCGAGCTCCACGAGCTCACCGCCCTCAGGCAGGTCGAGGTCGAAGCGGTACTCGTCCGGGGCGGACGGGGAGTCGATGTGCAGCAGCAGGCGCGCTGTGCCACCGTCTTCCGTCCGAACCGCCGAAGAGAAGTCGGCGGAGTCCCCGGTGAACAGCATCGTGCCCGACGCGCCCACGGACGCGCGGGCCCGGTCCGGTGCGGGCATCCCGATGAGGATCTCCTCCCCGCCTGAGAGGGGGATGCGCAGGGCAGAGTTCGGCTCGGAGCCGATGGTCATGTCATCCGGCCGACCAGAGGCGAAGAGCGCCTCGGGGTAGCCCGTGGAATCCTCCGCGGCGACACCGTCGGCGACCTCGTCGATACGGTCAAGAGTGTCGCGCGTGTGATCGGGCCGCTCGTCGGCGACCACCGCCGTCTCCGACAGAAGGAGCGCGGCTACGACTCCGAGGGCCAGGGGATACTGCTTCTTCACCGGGCTGTCCCGTCTATATCTATGGATTCTCCAGGAACACGGCAGCGCCCCCGATCACTACGGTTCGTGGCCGTAGGGATCGGGAGCGCGGCCGGGGAGGTGAATATCCTCTCGGGAACAGAAGGCCACAAACCTCCTACCGAGGAAGGAAGCCGGACATGACCTTCGTTGCGTAGGCGGCCTCCCGGTCCCTGACTTTGGTCAGGTCCGGGGTGGAGCGGCAGGGCTCGCTCGGGGCTGCCCCTAGCAATGCCGCCACGAGCGGGACGTCAGCCTTCGAGGTCGATGCGGTTGACCACCCGGGTGACCAGCTCTTCCAAGCCGCCCTCGGAGGCGAGCACCCCGGGCAGGGTGAGGTATTCGGTCACCAGCCAGTTCAGGGCCAGATACAGCACCAGGACGGTGTCACGGCCGCCAGGCATACCGGCCTTCTCATGGAAGGCGATGTTGGCGTCCAGGTCCGCGCGGACGCGGGCGGTGAGGTCCGCGCGCAGTTCGGGGCGCCGGGTGGCCTCCAGTTGGAGTTCCAGGGTGGCCAGGTACACGTGGGGTTCGGCGGTCAGGCGCGTGACCGTGGCGCGCATGGCCTCGGTCAGGGCGGCCCGGTCACGGGGGCCGCTGATGACGGCGGCCCACTCCTGCTGCTCGGGCATGAAGCGCTCGTAGGTGCGCGCACCGGTCTGGGCCAGCAGGTCCTCGCGGTTGGCGAAGTAGTTGGAGGCGGTGCCGACCGGCACCCCCGCGCGGGAGTCGACGGCGCGGAAGGTGAGTCCACGTGCGCCCTCCGCTGCGAGTGTCTCGATGGCGGCGTCCAGCAGCGCCGCGCGCCGCTCCGGGTTCTTGACCACGTGTTTCTCCCTCTCTACGAGAAGCTCTGAAAACCCCTTGGCAAACCACTACATACGAAGTACTTTACTTGAAGTACTTCAAGCATAGTGGTGATCTGGCCACGAAGACACTCTCGCAAGGAGACGCATGCGAACCCTCACCTACTTCGTCGCGGTCTCGCTCGACGGCTACGTCTGCGCGCCCGACGGATCCTTCGACTTCTTTCCCGTCGGCGACGCCAACGGAGACCTCGGGGACAACGGCGAGTTCCACGTGAACGAGTACCCGGAACTGCTCCCCACACCGGCGCGGAACGCCCTCGGGGTGGACGTGCCCAACAAGCACTTCGACACCATGCTGCAAGGCCGGGGCTCCTACCAGGTCGGCCTCGACGAGGGGATGACCAGCCCCTACGGGCACATGCGCGAGTACGTCTTCTCCCGCACCCTGCCCCGGGGCATCGACCCGAACGTCACGGTGGTGGCCACCGACCCGCTGGAGACGGTTCGTGAACTCAAGAAGGAGGACGGGCCGCTGGGCATCTGCATGGTCGGCGGGCCCAGCATCGCCGGACTCCTGCTGCCGGAGATCGACGAGCTCATGATCAAGCGCTACCCGGTCGTGGCTGGGCACGGAAAGCCCTTCTTCGAGGGCGCGGCCTTCGACCCCGCCGAGTTCGAGCGGGTGGAGAGCCGCGTCTTCGAAAAGGGTGCCGACTACACCCTCTTCCGCCGGCGCAACGCCGTCGCGACGTGACCCGGAACGCGCCGGGGGCCGTCGTGCGCGCTCACACCGTCCAGCGGTTGGTGATGGGCAGACGGCGGTCCCGGCTGAGGTTGCGGGAACTGATCTTGGTGCCGGGCGCAGTCTGGCGGCGCTTGTACTCGGCCCGGTCCACCAGCCGGATCACCCGACGCACCAGCTCGGGGTCGTACCCGGCGAAGACCAGCTCCGCCTCACCCCGATCGGTGCCCACGTAGGCGTCCAGGACCGCGTCCAGCAACGCGTAGTCGGGCAGGGAATCCGCGTCGAGCTGATCGGGGCGCAGCTCCGCGCTGGGCGGTTTGGTGATCGAGTTCTCCGGGATCGGCGGGGTGTGCCCCTGCCGGGCCGCCTCGGCGTTGCGCCACAGCGCCAGCTCCCACACCAGCGTCTTCCAGCAGTCCTTGATCGGGGCGAACCCGCCCACCGAGTCGCCGTACAGCGTGGAGTAGCCGGTGGCGGCCTCGCTCTTGTTGCCGGTGGCCAGCACCAGATGGCCCTCCTGGTTGGACAGCGCCATGAGCAGCGTGCCGCGCACCCGTGCCTGGAGGTTCTCCGCGGCGAGCCCGCTCAACGGAGCGTCAGCACCCGCCGCCTGCTCGAAGGCCTCGACCACCGGGGCGATCGGCACCGTGCGGGCCGCGAAACCCTGGCGTTGGGCCAGGTCCTCCGCGTCAGCGACCGAGTGCCCACTGGAGTAGGCGCTGGGCAGCAGGATCCCGTGCACCCGCTCCGGGCCCAGAGCGTCCACGGCGACGGTCGCGACCAGGGCCGAGTCGATACCCCCGGAGATCCCCAGGACCGCCGAGGCGAACCCGTTCTTGGCCGCATAGTCGCGCAGGCCCACCACCAGCGCACGGTAGACCTCCCCGACGTCGGAAAGCGGATCCGGGCGCGGGGTGACGGTGTTGCGCACCGGTGCACAGGGCTCCGCGGGCGCGGCGGACAACGTGCGCCGGACGATCCGCAGACCGTCCACCACCTCGCCGTCACCGGCGCCGTCCCTGGTCTGCGCGGCCTCCGCCAGGTCCAGGTCGGCGACCAGCAAAGCGTCCTCGAATTGCGGAGCACGCGCCACCAGCTCGCCCTCGGCGTCCACCACCAGGGAGTCGCCCTCGAAGACCAGGTCGTCCTGACCGCCGACCATGTTCACGTAGGCCACGGCCGCGCCGGTCTCGCGGGCACGGCGCGAGCAGAGTTCGAGGCGCACGTCGTCCTTGTGCCGCTCATAGGGCGAGCCGTTCAGCGTGACCAGCAGACCGGCCCTCGCCGCACGCACCGCGGTAACCGGACCGCCGTCCTGCCACAGGTCCTCGCAGACGGCCAGGGCCACGTCCACCCCGCGCACCCGGATCACCGGCAGGGTGTCACCGGGCACGAAGTTGCGGTACTCGTCGAAGACCCCGTAGTTGGGCAGATGGTGCTTGGCGGAGGTGAGCTCGACACGACCCCCGTGCAACACGGCGACCGCGTTCTGCGGCGCCCCGGAAGGCTGGCCGTACCGCTCCCCCGGGCCTTCTCTCCGGGAGAGGAATCCCACCACCACCGGCAGCTCGCCCAGCCCCACTTCGGCCAGGTCGGTGGCCAGTGCCCGGGTGGCCCGCACTGACGCCGACACGAACGAGTCGCGCAGGGCCAGGTCCTCGACCGGGTAACCGGTGACGATCATCTCCGGCAGCACCACCAGATGGGCGCCGGCCGCCGCGGCTCGCCGGGCGGAGTCCACCACGAGCCGACTGTTTCCCTCCAGGTCACCCACGGTGGGGTTGACCTGGGCCAGTGCGATTCTCAGCTGTGCCACGGGCCGAGCGTATCCACCGATTGTTTCCGGGGCGTGTTACATCACCGATCCGGCACGACGAATCCGGCCCGGGATGGCCCGAAACCCCTGCGCCAGAGGTCATAATGCGTGTGCGGGGGACGGACCGGGCAGGCTGGCTGGCGTGTGCGGAAATACCCCGGAAATATCCGCACGGCACACTGGTCCTGGGACAACGCGTCCGGCTTGGTTCCACTCAGGTGGACCGGGACCGACCGGCATCGAGGAAGGTTGATCGTGAATCGACAGCAGGAATTCGTGCTCCGCACGTTGGAGGAGCGCGACATCCGGTTCGTGAGGCTGTGGTTCACCGACGTGCTCGGGTACCTCAAGTCCGTGGCGGTGGCACCCGCCGAACTGGAGGCGGCCTTCTCCGAGGGCATCGGGTTCGACGGTTCGGCCATCGAGGGCTTCGCCCGGGTGTACGAGGCCGACATGCTCGCCCAACCCGACCCCTCCACTTTCCAGGTGCTGCCCTGGCGCAACGAACCGCACGGCACCGCGCGCATGTACTGCGACATCCTCATGCCCGACGGCTCGCCGTCCCCGGCCGACCCGCGGCACGTGCTCAAGCGGCAGCTCGGCAAGGCCTCCGACCTCGGGTTCACGTTCTACACGCACCCCGAGATCGAGTTCTACCTCCTGAAGAAGTTCCCCGAGCACGGCGAGTTCCCCGAGCCCAACGACTCCGGCGGCTACTTCGACCACACGCCGCACAACAGCGCGCACGACTTCCGGCGCAACGCGATCAACATGCTCGAGGCCATGGGCATCTCGGTGGAGTTCAGTCACCACGAGGGCGGCCCGGGCCAGCAGGAGATCGACCTGCGCTACGCGGACGCGCTGACCACCGCCGACAACATCATGACCTTCCGGCTCGTGATGAAGGAGGTGGCCATGGAACAGGGCGTGTACGCCACCTTCATGCCCAAGCCCTTCACCCAGTACCCGGGTTCGGGCATGCACACCCACCTGTCGCTGTTCGAGGGCGACCGCAACGCCTTCTACGAGCCCGGCGCGGACTTCCAACTGTCCAAGGTGGGCCGCGGGTTCATCGCGGGCCTGCTCCGCCACGCCGACGAGATCGCGGCCGTCACCAACCAGTGGGTGAACTCCTACAAGCGCATCTGGGACGACCCCGCGGCCTCCGCCGGCATGGGCGGCGAAGCCCCGGCCTACATCTGTTGGGGCCACAACAACCGCTCCGCTCTGGTCCGCGTGCCGATGTACAAGCCGGGCAAGTCGAACTCCAGCCGCATCGAGATCCGCTCCCTGGACAGCTCGGCCAACCCGTACCTCGCCTACGCCGTCATCCTGGCCGCGGGCCTCAAGGGCATCGAAGAGGGCTACGAACTGCCCCCGGGCGCCGAGGACGACGTCTGGGCGCTAACCGACTCCGAGCGCCGCGCCCTGGGCATCAAGCCCCTCCCGCAGAGCCTCGACGAGGCCCTTCGCCTCATGGAGAACAGCGAACTGGTCGCCGAAACCCTCGGTGAGCACGTCTTCGACTTCTTCCTGCGCAACAAGAAGGCGGAGTGGAACTCCTACCGCCGCCAGGTAACGCCCTACGAGCTCCAGCGCTACCTGCCGACTCTCTAGGACCGCCCAGGTCCCTCCGGGCGAACCAGCGGCGAGGCCCGTCCCACACGGGGACGGGCCTCGCCGTGTCCACCCCGCCCAGCCGTGATCTTGCTACCAGGAGCGAAATCGGCGCCGATTTCGCTCCTGGTAGCAAGATCACGGCGGATACAGCGATTTACATGGCCTCACGCGAGTATTCCCGATTCCGTTGACCAGCACGTCACATACCCCCGGGGGTAGTATTCCTACTGAGGTGGTCGACTACCCCGTACCATCCACCCCCGCCCTTGCCCGACTCCCTTCAGGAGCCAGACACACATGAGCAAGTACGTCGACGTAGCGACCGTCCACGCCCGGGTCGACAGCAACTCCGCGCCGCTCCTGGTGGACGTGCGCACCCCCGCCGAGTTCGAGAGCTCGCACATCCCCGGCGCCGTCAACCTCCCCCTGGGCCAGCTCGACCAGCACGCCGGGCGGGTGGCCCGGGACGCCTCCGAGCAGGTCGTCCTCATCTGCCAGTCCGGCCCCCGCGCCGAGCAGGCACAGACCAGGCTGACCGCCGCGGGCCTGACCGACTCCGTCGTCCTCTCCGGCGGCATGAACGCCTGGGCCGCCGCCGACGCCCCGGCCGTGCACGGCCGGGAACGCTGGGCCCTGGAGCGCCAGGTGCGCCTGATCGCCGGTTCGATCGTGCTGGTCACCGCCCTGCTGAGCCTGTGGTGGACCCCGGCCGTGTTCGTCGCCGCCTTCATCGGCGCCGGGCTGACCTTCGCCGGGCTGACCAACACCTGCGGCATGGCCCTCATGCTCGCCAAGCTGCCCTACAACCAGCCGGTCAACAAGGTGGACATCGAGTCCTCACTGGCCCGGATCAGCCGGGCCGGTTCTCGGGCATGACCAAGGAGCCCGACTGTCCGAAGCTGCCCCTCCGAGCCCGGCCACCCTCGTCACCGGGCCCCGCGACTTAGACCAGGCCCAGATCGCGGGCCCGGGCGACGGCCGTGGTGCGGTTCTTCGCACCGAGTTTGGCCATGAGGTTGCTCAGGTGCGCGCTCACCGTCTTGGCGGAGATGAACAGCGCCGCACCGACCTCCTGATTACTCAGCCCCTTGGCCACCTCCACCAGCACCTCCGCCTCACGCCTGGTCAGTCCGGCGGGCAGGACCACCGACCGGTTCAGGGCCCCGCCCAGAGCCACTCTCATCTCCGCCACGTGCTGGTGCACGAGCCGGGCATCGAACTCGGCCAGCATCCCCTCGGCCCGGTCCGACAGCTCCCTGGCGAGTTCCGCCTCTCCCGCCTCGTGGGCCGCCCAGAACGCCCCGTGCAGGTACTCGACGCGCAGGGTCCAGCGGACCCGAGCGGCCAGCGGCAGCGCCCGCTTCCAGTGCTCCAGGGCCCGGGCGGGGTCCGGCTCCAGAAAGCCCGCGCAGGCGTTCCGGGTGAGCTCACCCGCCGGTGAGGTCGGCCAGTCCTCCCGGGCCAGGGTCGCCAGCAGGCGCCCGGCCAGCTCGTCGGCGAGTTCGCGATCCCCGGGCTCGGCCCGGCGACGCAGCCGCCAGGCCACCCCCGCCATGGTGGACAGGCCGTGGGCGATGACCCGGACCCGGGACAGCAGACCGGTGTCGGCCTCCCCGTCCAGGATCAGCCGGGCCGCCTCGGCCGGCCGCTCCTCGGGCCCGTGCACCAGCAGCAGGATCCGCAGGTTGTAGCGCAGGACGTGCTCCACCGGCGGGGTGGTGTCCCAGGGCAGCAGCCGGTCGATCTCGTCCACGGCGCTCTGGACCGCGGTCCAGTCGCCCTCCAGGACGGCCATCTGGCCGAGGGCCGCCTGGTGCAGGGCCCCGACCCTGCCTTCCGTGGCGGGGTTGGCCCGCAGTTCGGCCCGGGCCTCCTCGAACCGCCCCAGTGCCATGAGCGCTTCGGGCATCCCGTTCACGTAGCTGGTGTCCGGGGCGCACAGCACCCCCAGCTCGGCGCGCCGCTCCTGCACCTGCCGGGCGCAGACCAGCCACTCCTCGAACTCGAACCGGCTCGCGTGGTTGTTGCCCAGGTTGTTGAGTCCGCGCATCTCCACCCGGACGTCACCCAGCTCCCGTGCGATCCGCACGCCCTCACGCAGCAGTTCCAGGGCCTCCGACGAGCCGGTGGAGTCCAACAGGCTGCCCAGGGTGATGAGCGCGTCGGCCTCACTGGTCCGGTCACCGCACGCGCGCGCCTCCTCGATAGCGGCCCGGGTGACCTCTTCCGCCTCGGTGTCCCAACCCCAGACCAACAGCACCGACCCGGTGGCCGCGCTCACCGCGGCCCGCTCGGGGTGCCCCTCGGGCAGCAGTGCGGCCGCGGCGCGCAGGTCGTCCAGGGATTCGGTCCGACCCAGGTCCTTGTAGGCCCGGGCCCGGGCCACCAGCAGGCGGGCCGCGGTCTCGGGGGCGGCCGCCGGGTCGAGGCTGGTGAGCCCGTCGGTGGCGTGCCGGACCGACCGGCGCAGGCTGCCCGCGACCTGCGCGGCCCGGCAGACCCCCAGCATGAGTTCCCCGTGTGCCAGGCCCAGCCGTTCGGCGGCGTCCGGAACCATTTCCCACAGCTCCAGCACGCGTTCGAGCAGTACCAGGTGTTCGGGATGGGCGGCGGAAGCCGCGGCGTGCCCGGCCGCGGCCCACGCGGCGCTCAGCGCCCTCGGATGATCGTGCGCGGCGTAGGCGTGGTGCGCCAACTGGGCGACGGTCTCGGCGCGCGACAGACCCGGCGCCCCGCTGTCCAGGACCTCCGCGTAACGGCGGTGGGCCCGCACCCGTTGCCCCGGCAGCAGATCCTCCTTGACCGCCTCCGCGAGCAGCGCGTGCCGGAACACGTAACCGGTGTCGGTGGCCCGCAGCACCCGGGCGTCGACCGCCTGGCGCAGGGCGGACTCCAGTGCTCCCTCACTGATCCCCGAGGCCTCGGCCACCTCGGCGAGCAGTTCGTGTTCGACCCGGTCCCCGGCCACCGAGGCCAGCCCCAGAACCTGACGGGCGCCCTCGGGCAGGGGTTCCACGGCACGCAGGAGCAACTCACGCGGCCCGTCCGGAAGGGCGCTCTCCAACGGGGCGGGGTCAGCGAGGAAGGACTCGACGAACAGCGGGTTCCCGCCGCTGCGTTCGTGCAGGAGGTCGGGGTCGGCCTGACGGCCGAGGGACGAGGCCTGTTCGGCGACCTCCGCCCGGGAGAGCGGTTCCAGGTCCAGCCGCCCCGCCCCCGGCAGCCGTTCCAGCTCCGGGAGCAGCCGCCGCAGCGGATGCGTGCGGTGCAGGTCGTCCGAGCGCACCGAAACCACCAGGTGCACCGGAACAGCCTCCAGGTTGCGCAGCAGGAAGACCAGCAGGTCACGGGTGGAGGCATCGGCCCAGTGCAGATCCTCCAGCACCACCACCAACCCACCGGGAAGAGCGCTCTCCCCCAGGAAGGCCAGCACCGCCTCGAACAACCGGGCCCGGCTCTCCTGGGTGACCTCGGGCGCCTCCCCCAGCGCGGGAACGAGTCGGGCCAGGTCGCTCCCGACTGCCCTGTTACCGACCCCGCCCGCCCCGCCGCCGTCACGGACCAGCTGACGCAGCACGGCCGTGAACGGCGCGAAGGCGATGCCCTCGGCCCCCAGTTCCAGACAGGCCCCGGTGGCGGTACGGGTCAGCGGGGTACGGGCCAGGTACTCCGTGATGAGTCGGGTCTTGCCGATCCCGGCATCACCGCACAGCAGGACCGTCCTGGGCTCGCCACCGCCCACCCGGGCGGCGTCGGAGAGAAGGTGGTCGAGTTGCCGCTGGCGGCCGACAAGGGCTGAGGGGGACATACGGGCCAGTATGCCCAAGTCCCGTTCACTTCGCCGGCTACCCCAGCCCGAGCTCCCGGGCCCTCGCGACCGCCGCCGTACGGTTGTTCACCCCGAGCTTGCCCATCAGGTTGGTGACGTGCACGCTCACCGTCTTGGCCGAGATGAACAGCCTCTCCCCCACCTCCCGGTTGCTCAGCCCCTTGGCCACCTCCACCAGCACCTCCGCCTCCCGCGGGGTGAGCCCGGCGGGCAGCACCTTCGACGTCTCCGCCAGGGCCGCACGCATCTCCCCCGACAACTGACGGATGTCGTGGGTACCCAGCTCGGCCAGCAACGCCTCAGCCTGACCCAACAGCTCCCTGGCCCGATCCGGCGCACCGGACTCCAGCATGGCCCAGAAGGCTCCGTACAGGCATTCGCCCCGGAAAATGCCCCTGGCCCGCTCGGACAGGGGCAGCGCCAGTTCCCAGTGCTCCAGCGCCCGCGCCGGATCCTCCTCCAGGAAGCCCAGGCAGGCATGGCGGGTCATCTCCCCCACCGGCGCGCCCGGCCAGTCCTCGCCAGCCAGCACCTCCAGCAGCACCCCGGCCAGTTCACCGGCGAGTTCGCGGTCCCCGGGGCCGTTCCGGCGCCGCAGCCGCCAGACCACCGAGGCGGTGGTGGACAGGCCGGACACGCTGAAGCGGGTCTGGGAGAGCAGACCGAAGTCGCGTTCCCCCTCCAGGGCCCGCCGGGCCGCCTCCGCCAGCTGCTCCTGCGGCCCGTACAACAGCAGGAGAAGCCGGGTGTAGTGATCCGCCATGTACTCAACGGTCGTCGTGGTGTCCCATGGCAGCAGGCGGGCGAACTCCGCCAGGGCACGGTGGCTGGTCTCCCAGTCCCCTTCCAGAGCGGCGAGGTGGGCGATGACGGCCTGCCGACGCCCTCCGGCCAGGTCGTCCGACGTCGGGCTCGTGTTCAGCCTCTCCCTGGCCTCGGCGAACCGGCCCAAAACGATGAGGGCGCTGGCCACCCCGTTGACGTACATGACCCCCTGGGTTCGCAGCACCCCCAGTTCGACGCAGCGGGCCAGGGCCTCTTCCGCGCAGACCAGCCATTCCTCGTACTCGAACCGGTAGTTGTGGCCGCTGCCGAGGTTGTTCAGGCCACGCAACTCCACCTGGTCCTGGCCCATGTCCCGAGCGATGCGGATCCCCTCGCGCAGCAGGTCCAACGCCTCCTCCGAACCGGTGGCGTCCAGCAGGCTGCCCAAGGTGATGAGCGCGTCGGCCTCGCTGGCCCGGTCCCCGCACGCGCGCGCCTCCTCGATAGCGGCCCGGGTGACCTTCTCCGCCTCAGTGGTGCCGCCCTGCATCATGAGCACCGCGCCGGTGCTGGCGCTCACCGCGGCCCGTTCCGGATGTCCTTCGGGCAGCAGCGCGGCGGCCGCGCACAGGTCGTCCAAGGCATCGAGTCTGCCCAGCTCCTTGAAGGCCAGGCCGCGCGCGACCAGCAACCGCGCCGCCAACTCGGGTTCGGTCCGGGGGTCGAGATCGGCCAGGGCCTCGGTGGCGTGCTCCACCGCCCGGCGCATACTGCCCGCGATCTGCGCGGCCCGGCACACCTCCAACAGGAGTTCCCCGTAAGGGAACCCGAGCCGTTCCCCAGCGTCGGGAACCAGCTCCCACAGCTCCAGCAGACGTTCGAGGAGTTCCAGGTGCTCGGGGTAGGCACTCGTGTCCCGTGCCAGGCCGGCGGCCTCCCACGCGGCGGTCAGCGCCCGCGGGTGGTCGTGCGCGGCATAGGCGTGGTGGGCCAACTGCGCGACGGCTTCCGCTCGCGGCAGCCCCGGCACCCCGCCCTCCAGAGCCTGTCCGTACCGCCGGTGGGCCCGCACCCGCTGGCCCGGCAACAGGTCGCCCTTGACCGCCTCAGCCAGCAGCGCGTGCCGGAACACGTAACCGGTGTCCGTGGCCCGCAGCACCTGCGCGTCCACGGCCTCGCGCAGCGCCTCGTCCAGGTCGTCCTCACCGATCCCCGAGGCCTCGGCCACCTCCGCGAGCAGTCCGTGGTCGACCCGGTCACCGGCCATCGAGGCCAGTCCCAGAACCTTGCGGGTACCCGCCGCGAGAGGCTCCACACGGCGCATCAGCAGTTCACGCGGCCCGTCCGGCACGCTCCCGCCCTCCGGCGCCGCCAGGAAGGACTCCACGAACAGCGGGTTCCCGCCGCTGCGCTCCACCAACAGCTCCAGCGCGGCCGAGTCCAGAGCCGTCCCGCGCAGCGCGGTGGCCTGCTCGGCCACGGCGTCCCTGGTCAACGGTTCGAGGTCGATCCGCCGCACCCGGGGCAACCGCTCCAGTTCCGGGAGCACCCGGCGCAGCGGGTGGGTGCGGTGCAGATCATCGGAACGGACCGAGACCACCAGGTGAACCGGCGCCGAGTCCAGGTTGCGCAGCAGGAAGACCAACAGATCGCGGGTAGAGGCGTCCGACCAGTGCAGGTCCTCGATCACCAGGCTGAGTCCCCCGGGGAGAGCGCTCTCCTCCAGGAAGGTCAGCACCGCCTCGAACAGCCGGGCCCGGCCGTTGTCGTCGCTGTTCTCCCGTACCGGCCCCAGTCCGGGAACCAGCCGGGCCAGCTCTCCACCAGCGGTCTCACCGCCCTCGCCGACCACCCGGACCAGCTGGCGCAGGAGGGCGGTGAAGGGGGCGAAGGCGATGCCCTCGGCACCCAGTTCCAGACAGCCGCCCAGTGCCGAGTACCGCATGGGTGTGCGTTCCAGGTACTCCTCCAACAGCCGGGACTTGCCGATCCCGGCGTCGCCGCAGAGCAGGACCGCCCTGGACTCGCCCGCACGCGCCCGTGCGGAGTCGGAGAGGAGGTGGTCGAGTTGCTGCTGGCGGCCGACGAGGGCGGAGGGAGGCATACGGGCCAGTATGCCCAAGGGGAACCGGATCAGGAGGCCCTCCGGGACTCGGTTCCGTATCCGTTGGCCGCCCGCGTGCGCTGCCCAGGGCCCGAGGCGAACGGTCAGAGCAGGCCGAGCTCCCGTGCCCTGGCCACCGCTGCCGTACGGTTGCCCGCACCCAGTTTGCCCATCACGTTGCTCAGGTGCACGCTCACCGTCTTGGCCGAGATGAACAGCGCCTGGCCCACCTCCCGGTTGGACGACCCCTTGGCCACCTCCACCAAAACCTCCACCTCCCGCGGCGTCAACCCGGCAGGCCGCCCCGCGGGCACTCGAACCGGCTCGGCCGCCGCCAGGGCCGCACGCATCCGCGCCGCGTCCTGGCGCAGGATCCACGCCGTCCCCTGCCCTTGGAGGGAGCCGAAGCGTTCCAGCAGCACCCTGGCCCGATCGTGGTCGCCCAGGCCCAGGGCTGCGTGGAAGGCTCCCATGAGGGATCGGAACTGAATTCCCCGGTATCCGTTTTCCTCGCAGATGCGTACCGCTTCGGTGAAGTGCTCCAGTGCCGTCGTGGGCTTATCCGTCAGGAACCCCTCCATGATCCGGTGCCCCAGGCGCCCCAACGGGGAGACGGGCCTCCGGCGGTGGACCAGGTCGGTCCTCAGATGGTCGACGAGGTTCTGTGCCCAGTACCGCTCCTCGGCACCTCCGTGCTGTCGGAGCCGAAGGACCAGATCCCCCATCACGGTGAGCCCATAATGGGGAAACCGTCCGGGAGCCATCGTGCCGATGTCGGCGGTGGCGAGTCCGACCGAGCGGGCCGCCTCGACCAGGTCGCCCCGGTACATCAGCAGGTAGAGCCGGGCGTAGTACTGGTTGAGGTACTCCATCGGAGAGGAGATGTCCCGGGGCATGATCCGGGTGAAGGCCGTCAGCGCTTCCTCAGCCTGCTCCCAGCGGCCTTGGAAGGCGTGGAACATGGCCGTCAGGTTCAGCCGGTAGGCCTCCTGGCGTGACTGTCCGTACGGGAGCCGGTCGAGTAGTTCCTCCGCCTCGTCCAGGCGTCCCATGTCGTTGAGCAGGGATGCCATCGTTGTGGCGCAACCGACCCCCTGGCTTCGAGAGACTCCCAGTTCGGTGCAGCGCTGCCACCCGCGCTCGGCGGCGCGGTAAGCCTCCTCCAACCGCAGCTCCTGGTCGAGGTGGATGGCCAGATTGCGCCAGGCCCGCACCTCCATGCGTACTTGCCCAGTGCGCTGAGCGAGGTCGATCGCCCGGTGCAGCATGGCAGTAACTGTTTCCCCCTCGGGGCCCTTCCTGGCGTCGGCTTCACTCTCCTCTCCGGAACTCCGAGGACCGACCGGCTCTCCTGCGATCCCTCTGACCTCGCCGAGCAGGTTGGTCAGGGTCATCAGCGCATCCACCTCACTGACCCGGTCACCGACCCTTTGGGCGCAGTCGAGGGCCGCCCGGGCCGCCCGCTCGGACTCCTTGTCCAGGCCCAGCCGCATGAGTGCGGTGGCGCTGGCCGCGTCCAGGGCGGGCCGCCGGGGATGGTCACGGTCCAGGTACTCGGCGGCCGCATCGAGGTCCTCCAGCGCGTCGGCCCGGCCCTGGTCGCTGCGAGCTCTCCCCCGGGCCATGAGGAGTTCTCCGGTGAGCTCGGGGTGAATAGACGGGTCGGTGGCGCCCAGTCCGGAGGTAGCGTGCGCGACGGCACGGCGGGTACTGCCGTAGACGTGGGCGGCCTGACAGGCCCGGCGCAGCGCCTCTCCGTGCGGCGCCCCGGCCAGGTGCTCGGCCTCGGGCACCATCTCCCACAACTCCAGCACCCGTTCGAGCAGGCCCAGGCGCTCCGGATGGGCGGCGGAGGCCTCGGCGTGCTCCGCGGCGGCCCAGGCCGCGACGAGAGCACGCGGATGGTCGTGCACGATGTGTGCGTGCCGGGCCAGCTGGGCTGCGGTCTCACCGGGCAACCGTCCAGGACTGTCGTGGTCGAGGGCGTCCACGTAGCGGCGGTGGGCGCGGATCCGCTCCCCGGGCAGCAGGTCCGCATAGACCGCCTCGGCCAGCAGCGCGTGCCGGAAGACGTAGCCGTCCTCGGTGGCGCGCAGCACCTGGGCGTCCACGGCCGGGCGCAGGGCGGCGTCCAGTTCCAGCTCACTGATTCCCGAGCCCGCGGCCACCTCGGCGAGCAGGGCGTGGTCGACCCGGTCGCCGGAGGCCGAGGCCAGACCCAGCACCGCGCGGGTGGTCTCGGGCAGGGCTTCGACCGTACGCAGCAGGAGTTCACGGGGACCGTCCGGGAGGGCGCTCTCCAACGGCGCGGGGTCGGCGACCAGGGACTCGACGAACAACGGGTTCCCGCCACTGCGCAGGTACAGCAGATCAGGATCGGTGCTGCCCCCGAGGTAGGCGACCTGTTCGACGACCTCCTCCTGGGAGAGCGCTTCCACGTCCAGTCGCGCGACGCCCGGCAGGCGCTCGATTTCGGGGAGCAGGCGGCGCAGCGGATGGGTACGGTGCAGGTCGTCCGAACGCACCGAGAGCACCAGGTGCACCGGAACGGCGTCCAGGTTGCGCAACAGGAACACCAGCAGGTCCCGGGTGGAAGCATCGGCCCAGTGCAGGTCCTCCACCACCACGACCAGCCCGCCCGGGAGAGCGCTCTCCTCCAGGAAGGTCAGCGCCGCCTCGAACAACCGCGCACGGCTCTCCTCGGTGGCCTCCGGAACCGGGCCCAATCCGGGAACCAGCCGAGCCAGCTCTCCTCCGGCAATCGGAGCTTCGGTGTCTTTCACCAGCTGACGCAGCACGGTGGCGAAAGGAGCGAAGGCGATGCCCTCCGTCCCCAGCTCCAGACACCCACCGACCACCGTCCGCGCCAAGGGGCTCCGGGCCAGGTACTCACTGATCAGCCGGGTCTTGCCGATCCCGGCGTCCCCCACCACCAGACTCGTACGCGCACTACCGGACGCGACGGCCGAGGCCGCATCCAGCAGGTGCTCCAGATGCGGGCGGCGGCCGACGAACGCGGAGACGGATTCGCTGGGGGGCATACGAGACAGTATGCCGGCCCGGACCCGATCGTCCCGGGGCTCAGAGCAGACCGAGCTCCCGCGCCTTGGCCGCGGCGGCGGTGCGGTTGTTCACTCCGAGCTTGCCCATGAGGTTGGTGACGTGCACGCTCACCGTCTTGGCGGAGATGAACAGGGTCTGGCCGATCTCCCGGTTGCTCAGCCCCTTGGCGACCTCGGTCAGCACCTCCAGCTCGCGGCGGGTCAGGCCCATCGGCAGAGCCGTGGAAGCGGGAGCAGTCGGGTGCGAAGCCGGGGTGTCCCCGGCCGTGAGTGCGACCCGTTCCTCCTCGTCGGGCAACCCGTGGCGGGCACGCAGGACCCGCGTCTGGCGCTCGAACAACACCATGCCGTGCCGGACCGCCAGCCGGTGGACCCCGTCCACATGCTTGACCGCCCTGTGCCGGTCCCCGGCCCGCAGGGCGGCGTGCGCCGCGGCCAGTCCGTACTCGGCCTGGACGATGACGTGTCCGGCGGGCCCCACCTCGGCCAGGGCCGCCTCGAACCGGGCCAGAGCGTCCCGGGGGTCCGGGGACAGCCAGGCGTCGGCGGCCATCCGTGCCGGGGTGGCGTCCGCATGGCCGGAGGTGGTGGGCAGTTCGGCCAGGAGCTGGCGGATCTGCTCCACCAGTTCCCGGGCCTCCTCCCCCGGTTCCTCCGCGAGCAGGGCGGCGATCGAGGTGTGCCAGGCCAGGGTGGAGCGGTACAGGCCGTGCACCATCGTGGCCAGGGCTCCGTTGGCGACCGCCTTGGCCAGCAGGTCCCGGACCATCCGTCCGGCGTCGATCCGACGCCCCTCGTACAGGGCCAACTGCTGGAGGACCATGTGGACCGGCAGGTGCTCCACCGGGGAGCTGACCCGCTCGGGCAGCACGCGGCGGAACTCCTCCACGGCGGCGCGCACCGCGTCCGGCCGCCACCGGTACAGGTCCAGGTGCATGCGCAGGGTCAGCGCCCGCGCCGAGGTCACGCCGCCGTCACGGATACCGGACAGCAGTTCCTCGCTCTCGGCGAACCGGCCCTGACTGAACCGGGTGACCGCCAGACCGTAGGCGAACGCCCCGCTCTGGGTGCGGGTCAGGCCGAGTTCGCGGCAGCGGCGCAGCCCTTCCAGGGACACCTGGGCGCTCTCCTCAAGGCGGTTCAGGTTCTTGAGGAAGCCGCTGAGGTTGCTCATGCCGCGGATCTCAGCCGCAACGTTGCCGGTCTCCCGGGCCAGGGCGATGCCCTCACCGAACAGCTCCAACCCCTCCTCGCTCTCGGTGGAGTCCGTCAGGCCGGCCAGGGTGATGAGGGCGTCGGCCTCGCTGCGCCGGTCACCGAGCTCACGGGCGCTGTTGAGGACGCGTCGGGCGACGGTAGCCGCCTGATCGTGGTGGCCGCGCATCATGAAGGTGGCGGCCAGGGTCGCCCCGATCGCCGGGGAGTCGGGGTGGTCGTGGGGGAGCAGGATGGAGGCGTCCGCCAGGTCCTCCAGCGCACCGTCACGGCCCATCTCCTTGAGCGCCCGCGCGCGGGCGTGGCGGAGCCGGGAGATGCGTTCGGCATGGACCGGCGGGTCGGTTCCGGGATCGTGGACACCGGTGATGCCGAGTTCGGCCAGGCCGTCGGTGGCGTAGCTGACCGCGCGGCGCAGCGAACCCGCGACCAGGGAGACCACGGAGGCGCGCACCAGGACCTGGTCGCGGGGCAGTCCGACCCGTTCGGCGGCGTCGGGTACCTGGTCCCACAGTTCCAGGACGCGTTCAATCAGCGCCAGGTGCTCGGGGTAGGCGTCCACTGCGGCGGCGTGTTCGGCGGCCTGCCAGGCGGCGGCCAGGGCCAGGGGCTGGTCGTGCGAGGAGTGGGCGTGGTGGGCGAGTTGGATGGACCGCTCCCCCTCGGGTATCCGGTCCACGCCCTTCTGGAGGGCCTCGGCGTACCTACGGTGGGCGCGTACGCGTTCGCCCGGCATGAGGTCGGACTGGACGGCCTCGGCGAGCAGGGCGTGCCGAAACACGTAGCCGTCCTCGGTGGTGCGCAGGATCTGCGCGTCGATGGCCGGGCGCAGGGCGGAGTCGAGGGCGTCCTCGGTGATCCCGGCGCGGCGGGCGACGTCGGTCAGGAGGGTGTGCCGGACACGGGTCCCCGCGGTGGCGACCAGGCCGAGGACGCGGCGGGTGGGTTCGGGGAGGGGTTCGACGGCGGCGAGGAGGAGGTCGCGGGGGCCGTCCGGCAGGGGCGCCCCGGCGGGGTCGTGGTCCACGGCCAGGAACGACTCCACGAAGAGCGGGTTGCCGCCGCTGCGCTCGTAGAGCAGGTCCAGGTCGGCCGGGTCCAGCTCGCTGCCGCGCAGGGCCATCGCCTGGGCGCCGACCTCGTCCCGGGAGAGCGGTTCCAGGTCCAGGCGACGGACCCGGGGCAGGCGTTCGATTTCGGGGAGCAGGCGGCGCAGCGGGTGGGCGCGGTGCAGGTCGTCGGTGCGAACGCTGATCAGCAGGTGGATGGGGGCGGGCCCGAGGTTGCGCAGCAGGAAGACGAGCAGGTCCCGGGTGGAGGCGTCGGCCCAGTGCAGGTCCTCGATGACCAGGGTGAGGCCGTCGGGTCCGGCCCGTTCCTCCAGGTAGGTGAGGACGGACTCGAAGAGCCGGGCCCGCCCCTGGTCGGCGGCACCGGCGGCGCCGCCGAGTTCGGGGAGGAGCCGGCCCAGATCACCGGTGGGGTCCGTGGTGTGCCCGCCGGAGCGGACGAGTTCGCGCAGCAGGGCGGTGAAGGGCGCGAAGGGGATGCCCTCCGCGCCCAGTTCCAGGCAGCCGCCCACGGCGGCGGGGGTGCCGGGGAGTCTCCGCAGGTGTTCGTCGAGCAGGCGGGACTTGCCGACCCCCGCCCCGCCGCAGACCAGGACGGCCCGGGCGCCCTCCGAGCCGGTCCGGCGCGCGTCCGCGGCGAGGAGGGACAGCTGGGTGTGGCGACCGACGAAGAGAGCGGAGGTTTCGTGGACCTGCATGCTGCCCAGTATGTCGGCTCGGAGCGGCCGTGCCACCGGGCTTCGGGGCCGTCCGTCCGTCCGGAAGCGGCCAGCCGGGCGATCAGTCAGTCGTCGGCACCGAGCCAGAGGTCGGGGCCGAAGACCTCGTAGCGCACCGAGCGGGCGGGCACCCCCGCGCGCAGGAACCGGGACCGGAGCTCGCGCATGAACGGGAGCGGGCCGCACAGGTACACCTCGGCGCCTTCGGGCACCTCGACCCCGGCCAGGTCCATCGTTCCCGAACGCGAACCCGGGGCGGCCTCCGCGCCGCTCTCGTACCAGGTGTGGGCGGTGGCGCCGGGCAGCGCCCCGACCAGGGCCGAGATCTCCTCGCGGTGGGCGTGCGCCTGCGGCGACCGGTCCGCGTGCAGTACCAGGACCGGGCGGGTGCTGCCCTGTTCGGCCAGGTGCTGGAGCATGGCGACCATCGGGGTGCAGCCGATCCCGGCGGAGGCCAGGACGAGGGGGTGGTCACCGCCGGGCAGGGTGACGTCGCCCGCCGGGGTGGAAACCATCAGCGTGTCGCCGGGAGCGGCGGAGTCGTGCAGGAGGGTGGAGACCTCCCCGGCCGGGTGCTCGCCCGCGCGCAGGCGCTTGACCGTGATGCGGCGGCTGCTGCCGTCCCAGCCGGAGAGCGAGTACTGGCGGGCCTGGTGCAGGCCGTCGGGCAGCTGGACGCGCACGCTCACGTACTGGCCGGGCCGGAAGCCGGGCGGGGGCTCCTCGCCCTCGGGCTCCAGGGTGAGGGCGACGGTGTCGGCGGTCTGGGCGACGCGGTCGGCCACCCGCCAGGGGCGCCACACGTCGCGGCCGGTGGTCCCGGCCTCCTGGTAGAGGCGGGCCTCCAGGGCGATGAGGCTCCCGGCCATGAGCCAGTAGACCTCGTCCCAGGCGGCGACGACGTCGGGGGTGGCGGCTTCACCGAGGGTCTCGGCGATCGCGGCGAACAGGTACTTGTGCACGATGACGTACTGGTCCTCGGTGATGCCGAGGGAGACGTGCTTGTGCGCGATGCGCGAGAGCAGGGCGTCGGGGCGCTCGCCCGGGTGGTCGAGGAGGCTGGTGGCGAAGGCCGCCACGGAACCGGCCAGGGCCTGGCGCTGCTGACCGCTGGCCTGGTTGCCGCGGTTGAACAGGCCGTCCAGGAGCTCGGGGCGCTCGCCCAGCATGGTCTCGTAGAACCGCGCGGTGATGGTGTCCAGTGCCCCGGCGACGGCGGGGATGGTGGCGCGGACCGTGGCTGCGGACTCGGTGGAGAGCACGCGTCCTCCTTTGGCGGGGCCGGAGCCCCTGTTCAGATAATTGGCATCTGAAATGCATATTAAAACCACTGCGCGGACACCCCGCAGCGGGGTGGGTGAACCAGCGAAATCCCAGTTCAGGCCAGCTCAGTTCAGGCCGGGGAGCCGTCCTCGCGGAGCACCCTGAGGACCTGGCGCGTGGGCGGGGACACCAGGGACTCCACGGTCACCTCGTCCAGGGAGGCGTAGAAGGCCTCGCGGGCCTGGGCCAGGGCGCCGCGCAGTCGGCAGGCAGCGCGCAGCGGACAGGGCGGGTCGTCCTCGCATCCGGCCAGGTCACCCGCCCCCTCGAGCTCACGGACGATCGCGCCCACCGAGGACCGCCGCCCGGCCGCGGTCAGCAGCAACCCGCCGCCGCGCCCGCGCCGCGTCTCCACCAGCCCCATCTCGGCCAGGCGCGCCACGGCCTTGGCCATGTGGGTGTAGGGCACGGCGAGCATCGCGGCCGCGGTGCGGGTGGTGAGAAGCTCACCCTCCCCGGCCACCGCGAGCCGCATGACCAGGCGCAGGGAGACGTCGGTGAAGGCGGTCAGGCGCATGCGCCCATGCTAGGCCGCGTGGGCAGTGGGACGTTCGCCCTCCGGGCCTCGGGGACTTTCGTCCTCCTGGCCCTAACTCCTGGGGTGTTCCTCCGCGGAGCCGTGGGGGCGTTCCTCCTCTGTCCCCGCCGTGCCTTCCGCCCCCTCGGGCTCTCGGGACGGGGCGTCGCGCTGGTGGCCGACAGCGTCCCTGGGCATCCACACCAGCACCACCACCAGCCCGATCAGCCCGAAGCACAGCGAGACCAGCGCCGCCACGTGCAGCCCTGCCAGGAAGGCCTCCTTGGCCGGGGCGACCAGCGCCTCACCCTGCGCGCCCAGGCTCCGGGACAGCGCCATGGTGCCCTCGATGGACTCGCCGGCCGTATGCAGCGCACCCGGGCCCACCTCGTCGGACCTCCCGGCCACCGCGTCCAGCTCCGGCGCGATCCGCGCCCGGTAGTTGAAGGAGATCACCGCACCCAGGACCGCCACACCCATGGCGGTGGCGACCTGGCGCACCGTGTTCTGCACCGCCGATGCGGCCCCCGCCTTGCCCGGCGGAACCGACGACATGATCGCGTCGGTGGCCGGGGTGAGCACCACCGCCATCGCCGAGGCCTGGAGGAAGAAGAACCCGATGATCAGCACCAGCGGGGTGTCCGCCTCGATCTGGGTATAGAAGACGAAGCTGCAGCACACGATCACGATCCCCACCGCGGCGAGCGTGCGCGGACCGACCCAGCGCACCAGGGTGGGGCTCAGCGGGGCGAAGATCATCTGGCCCAGCGCGGCCGGGAGCACCAGCAGGCCCGCGATGAACGGCGAGAACTCGCGCACGCTCTGCCAGTAGAAGCTCAGGAAGAAGATGATCCCGGCCATGCTAAAGAACAGCACCATGATCATGGCGATGGACACACTGAACCGGGGATTGCGGAAGAAGCGCACGTCCAGCGAGGGTTCGGAAGTGCGCGACTCGTGGAGAAGGAACAGCACGAGCACCGCCGCGCCCAGCAGCAGCGAACCGAACACGTCCCAGTCGGCCAGCGAGGCCCGCTCCCCCGCCGTGATGATGCCGTAGACGAGCAGCACCAGGCCCGGGACGGACAACAGCACACCGATCACGTCCGGACGCCCGGGGTTCTCGTCCCTGGACTCGGGGATGAGCAGGTACATCAGCGCCAGTCCGACAATCACGAAGGGAACGTTCACCAGGAAGATTGAGCCCCACCAGAAGTTCTCCAGGAGAAGTCCGCCCGCCGACGGTCCGATCGCCATGGCCAAGCCGACCGCGCCCGCCCACAGCCCGATCGCCCGACCGCGCTCCTCCGCCGGGAAGACGTTGGTGATCACCGAAAGGGTCTGCGGCATCACCATGGAGGCGCCGAGCCCCATCACGGCGCGGGCCGCGATGAGCTGTTCAGGGTTCTGGGAGTAGGCCGACAGCGCCGAGGCCGCACCGAACACCGCCAGCCCGGCCACGAGCAGCCGCCGCCTGCCCCAGCGGTCACCGAGCACCCCGAAGGGGAACAGCAGGCCCGCGAAGACCAGGGTGTAGGAGTTGATCGCCCAGGCCAGCTGCGACTGGCTGGCGCCCACCCCGATGACCGGGTCGGAGAGGGTGCGCAGCGCGACGTTGAGGATGGTGTTGTCGGCCACGATCACCAGCAGGCAGATAATGAGCACCGCCAGCCCGCCCCACCTGCGTCGATACACTGTCTGCTGATCCACGGGCCCGCCCTTCGGTCCACGGCTCCCGCCCCTGGCGCGGGTCGGTGCCGCTGTCATGCTAACCATCTGGGCAACGGACGGGCCGTGATCCCGCCGGAGGAGCCGGGCGCGCACCCAGGGGCGGGAAAGACCTCACAGACCTTCACCCGGAGTCCCACTCCCCGCCTTCACGCCCGCCCGGATTCACTTTCCCGCAGGTGGTGCGAACGGTGTTCGGGAACGCGAAAAAGGCGGCCTCCCGGGGGAGCGCTGCGGGACCGCTCCGTGCGATGATGCTCCTGTGCGGGCCCCGCACACCTGTTTCCCCCGCACCGGCGCGTCCGGGTGGATCGGGACAGGTGGCGGGGAACAAGCCGCACCGGCATACCGTTCCTTTCGGGGAACCCCTCCCCTGCAGGGGAACCCGCGTGCGCGAGCACGCATGACAACTGTTTTCGTCCACAGGTCCGGGGACACCCCACGCGGGTGCTTCGAGACGACGGAGGAAGAACCCATCATGAGCACCACAGCCAAGACCCCTTCCGCCGGGAATGCCCTTTACGGCGGGGTCACCAGCCGACGCGTCACCATCCGCGATCTGGCCCTGGCCAAGCAGCGCGGCGAGCGCTGGCCGATGCTGACCGCCTACGACGCCCTGACCTCGCGGATCTTCGACGAGGCGGGCATCCCCGTCCTCCTCGTAGGCGACTCCGCCGCCAACGTGGTCTATGGATACGACTCCACCGTCCCGGTGACGGTGGACGAGCTCGTCCCGCTGACCGCGGCCGTCGCCCGCTCCACCAAGCGGGCGCTGGTCGTGGCCGACCTTCCCTTCGGCTCCTACCAGGGCTCTCCCCAGCAGGCGCTGGAGGCGGCCTCCCGGTTCATGAAGGAGGGCAACGCCCAGGCTGTGAAGTTGGAGGGCGGCCACGCGGTCGCGCCCCAGGTCGAGCTGCTGACCTCGGCGGGCATCCCGGTCATGGGCCACGTCGGCCTGACCCCGCAGTCGGTGAACACCCTGGGCGGCTACCGCGTGCAGGGCCGGGGCGAGGCCGCCGCCGGTCTGCTCAAGGACGCCAAGGAGCTGGAGCGCGCGGGCGCGTTCTCGGTGGTGCTGGAGGCGGTCCCGGCCGACCTGGCCGCCGAAGTCACCGAACAGCTGAGCGTCCCGACCATCGGGATCGGCGCCGGTCCGTCCACCGACGCCCAGGTGCTGGTGTGGCAGGACATGGCCGGGCTGAGCCCGCGGGTGGCGAAGTTCGTCAAGACCTACGCCAACCTGGCCGAGACCCTGCGCGAGGCCGCCTCCGACTACGCGGACGAGGTCGTCAAGGGCAGCTTCCCGGCCGAAGAGCACACCTACGCCAGCTGACCCCAGCTGACTGACACCGTCGGCCGGGCCCCGCCCCGGCCGGCGGTTTCTTCGTGTGGAGCGGGACCCGGCACGGGCACCCGGTTGGCGGTCTACGACGGTTCGGCAGCCGTATGGGCGGCGGACGAGCCGCGCCCGCTGGTCACCAGCGACGAGCCCGGGCGCCCCCGTCTCCTACTCCTCGACTCCGCGCTTCGTGCGGGGCGGCCTCCGGTTCCTCCGGGGGCCGCTCCAACCCCTTCGCGGCGCGGCCGAAGGCGGGCAGGGTCACCGCCGCCAGGTACACGAACGCTCCGGCCACCAGGACCGGGGCGACCCCGAGCAGGCCGATCGCCACGCCGATGCCCGGGGCCGCGATCGGTGCGCCCAGCCGGGCCAACGACCCCACCATGGACGTCCCCCGGCCGACCATGTGGTTGGGCAGGCGCTCGAAGATCACCGCGGACAGGATCGGGTTGATCAGTCCGCCGCCGAGCCCGGACACCGCCCAGACCGCCAGGACCACCCACAGCGGAAGGTCGAGGGTCAGCACGAGGATGCGCGGCGGACCGGCGATCAGCATGGCGGCGAAGAAGGTGGACCGGCGGGGCAGCCGGTGGCCGACCCACACCGCGAGCAGTGAACCCGCCACGGAGGCGCCGCCGAGCGCGCCCGCGACCAGTCCCACCGCCTGGGGACCCCAGCCGCCCTCGTGCGCCCAGATCGGTAGGGCCAGGCTCATCACGGCGACGTCCACGATGTTGGTCACCAGGATCATCGCGACCAGCATCCGCAGCGGCAGGTCGCCCCAGACCACCCGCCAGCCCGCGTACAGGCGGGCCAGGTAACCGTCGTCGGCCTCCGGGTCGGCCTCGGCCCGGCCCGCCGTTTCGGTGTCGCGGCGCAGCAGGAGTGTCATCACCAGGGCGGCCAGCACCATGAGCGCGGCGTTCACGTAGAGCGCGGTGAGTGCCCCCAGGGCGGCGACCACCGCGCCGGCCGCGATCGGGCCCACCGTCATGGAGAGGCGGTCGACGGTCCCGGTCAGGCCGGTGACCCGTTCCAGGCGCACGTTGGCCGCGGCGGCCACGAACGGGGAGAGCGACACCTTGGCCGCTTCCGAAGGGCCTGTGGCCAGGCCGATCACGGTGACCAGGACGAGTAGTACCGGGAACGGGAGCAGCCCGGCGGAGAACAGCAGCGGGACGGCGAGAAGAGCGACGGCGGCCAGCAGGTCCACCCGGATGCTCACGGCCCGCTGGCCCACCCGGTCCAGGACCGGGCCGACGAACAGCCGGGCCAGGGTGTAGGAGCCCAGTTCGAAGAGGGTGACCAGCCCCATCAGGGCGGGGCTGCCGGTGGTCTCCAGGACGAACCAGGGGATGGCGATCATGGCCAGCCGGGTACCCGTGTAGGCGAGCGCCTCGGAGGTGACCAGGCCGATGACCGGTCTCATGGGGAGTCCTCGGGGCCGGTGTCGACAGCGAGGTCCGGGGCTGGGTCGGGGCCGGGCTGGGGGAAGGCGGCCAGCTGGACGTGCACCGTGCGCTCGCCCGGGGTACCCGCGTTTCCCTCGGCGGTGTACCGGTTGAGTACCTCGATGAGCTCCGCGCGCAGGCTCTGCGCCTGCTCCAGGGTCAGGGAGAGCGTGCGGTCGGACATGAACTGGGCCTCGCGCCAGCCCTCGGGCTGGGCCGACCACTGGTTGACCGCCGCGCCCAGGCGTTCGGACCAGCCCGCGGCGATGGCGTGGCGCAGCGCGGTGGTGAGTTCGGGAGCCTCGGTGTCCAGGTGCTCGGGCAGGCGGAAGCCGTCGGCGGCCGCCCGCCACCAGCGATCCCGGCTGGTACCCAGGTCCGGATCCTCCCGGATGAACCCGTAGGTCTCCAGCTGACGCAGGTGGTAGCTGGCCGAGGCCGAGGAAATGCCCAGCTTCTCGGCGACGACCTTGCCGGTGGCCGGGGCCTTCTGGAGCAGCTGGTACACGCGCATGCGCAGGGGGTGGGCCAGACCGCGCAGGGACCGGGCGTCCAGGACGGCGGCGCTCTCGAAGGGGTCGGGGACGGCCGGGCGGTCTTCGAAGGGTGTGCTCATACCTCGACCATAGATACCCAAGGAGTCTTGGCCAAGACTTCTTGGCCAACAAATCTTGGGCACGGTGTGACAGACTCCGGACAGAGGTGAGCCAGACAACAAACCGAATATGACTCGGTAGTACAGTGACGGCACACCGAGCACCTACGCGGGCCGGGGGTCCGGCCCACCGGGAGGACAGCACATGCGCATCTCGATGCCGCTCCAGTACGCGGGCGAGCCCAAGGACGCCGTCGAACAGGTCGTCGAGCTGGAGAAGGCCGGGCTGGACACCGTGTGGGTGGCCGAGGCCTACGGCTACGACAGCCCCACCCTGATGGGCTACCTCGCCGCACGCACCGAGCGGGTGACGATCGGCTCGGCCATCCTGCCGATGTACAGCCGCACCCCCACCCTGATCGCGATGACCGCCGCCGGGCTGGACTACCTCTCCGACGGGCGCGCCATTCTCGGCCTGGGTGCCAGCGGCCCGCAGGTCATCGAGGGCTTCCACGGCATCCCCTACACCAAACCGCTCGGCCGCACCCGCGAGACCATCGAGATCTGCCGCAAGGTCTGGGCCCGCGAGGAGCACCTGACCCACGACGGCAAGGTGTTCCAGCTACCGCTCCCCGCCGAGCGGGGCACCGGCCTGGGCAAGCCGCTCAAGATCATCAACCACCCGGTGCGCCCGGCAATCCCGATCTTCGTGGCCTCCCTAGGCGAGAAGAACGTCGAGATGACCGCCGAGATCGCCGACGGCTGGCTGCCGCACCTGTTCATCCCGGAGAAGGCCGAGAGCGTGTGGGGCTCCTTCCTGGCCAAGGGCAAAGCCAAGCGCAACCCCGAGCTGGGTGAGCTGGAGATCTCCGCGGGCGGGCTGCTGGCCATCGGGGAAGGCGAGGACACCAGGAAGCTCGCCGACTTCACCCGCCCGATGATCGCCCTGTACGTGGGCGGCATGGGCGCCAAGGGCAAGAACTTCTACAACACGGTGGCCCAGCGCTACGGGTACGAGGAAGCCGCGGAGAAGATCCAGGACCTCTACCTGGCAGGGAAGAAGGAAGAGGCCGCGGCGGCGGTCCCGGACGAGTTCGTGGAGCTGACCAACCTGGTCGGCCCCGAGTCCTACGTGCGCGAGCGGGTGGAGGCCTTCCGCGCCGCCGGGGTCACGCAGCTCAACGTGACACCGGTGGGCGAGAACCCGGCCAAGCTCATCGAGAAGGTCAAGGAGTGGGCCTCCTAGGCTGACTCGGCTGCCTCTGGCACGCCGACGGCGCCGCCTCCGGAGAGGACGGGAAGCGGCGCCGTTCGCGCGTGTTGGGGGGTGGGGGTACTGCGGGCCCGGAGACCGGTCTAGAGGCCGGTGATCCGAATGCCCGCGTGGGTCTTGTAGCGGCGGTTGACCGCGATGAGGTTGGCGGTGAACGCCTCGACCTGGTGGGCGTTGCGCAGCCGCCCGCCGAAGACGCCCCGGACCCCGGGGATCTGCTCGGCCAGGGCGCGTACGACGTCGGTGGCGTCGCGGTCCTCTCCCAGCACCAGCACGTCCAGGTCGACCTGCTCGACCTCGGGGTCCAGCAGGATCACGGCGGAGACGTGGTGGAAGGCGGCGGTGACCCGGCTGCCCGGCAGGACCTCGGCGGCCTGCTGGGCTGCGCTGCCCTCGGCGACGTCCAGGGCGAAGGGGCCCTTCTTGTCGAAGCCCAGCGGGTTGACGCAGTCCACCACGATCTTGCCGGCGAGGCGGTCGGCCAGCGAGACCAGCAACTCGCGGTGGCCGTCCCACGGGACGGCGACGATGACGATATCCCCCTGCGCGGCGGCGTCGGCGTTGGCCAACCCGTGCACCTGGAGGGTGGCGGACTCGGCCTCCACGAGTTCGCCCGCGGCCTTGGCGGCGCGCTCGGCGTTGCGGGAACCGATGTAGACGGTGTGTCCGGCCAGGGCGAACCGGCGGGCGAGCCCGCGCCCCTGGTCACCCGTACCGCCCAGGACGGCGATGGTCAGCTCGGAGATGTCCGTGCCCTGCGACGCGTTCTGTTCACTCATGGGGCGATCCTGTCAGAACGGGGTGAGGCGGGGAACGCACAGGGCCGGTCGGAGAGCGTTCCGCCCGGCCCCGGGAATCCCTGGGGACACCGTCAGCTGCCCTCCCGCCGGCTGTCGCCCCCACTGGTGGTTGTCGCCCTTGTTCGCTAGCTGTTGCCCTCGTCCTCGTCCTGCTCTTCCCAGGCCTCGTTGCGTTCGGCAGCGATGCTCAGGGCCCGGGCCGCTGTGGCCTCGTCCTCGTAGGGGCCCATCCTCTGGCTGTTCGGGCAGCCTGCGCCGTGTTCGACCTTGTTGTGCCGTAGGCAGTACCACCAGCCGTCGTCCTGTGCGTCGTTCACTGCCGGACCACCTCTCGTCGTTTGGCGGGTACGTGGGGATCTACCCGCAGCTGGGGCGCTCCTCACACCCGTCCGGCCGAAGCCGTCGCCCGGCCCGGAGGGTGTGCCCACGAACTACAATCAGTGTCCATGACTACTCCGCTGGTTCCTGGGCGCATCTCGCCACAACGTTCGGTCCCCTCGCACATCATCCGGCCGGAGTACGTGGGGCAGAAGCACCCGGTGGAGGGAGTCCTGGGGGACATCCAGACCCCGGAGACCATCGAGAAGATCCGGGTGGCGGGGCGCATCGCCGCCCAGGCGCTCGAGGAGGTCGGCAAGAACATCCAGCCCGGGGTGACCACGGACGAGCTGGACCGGATCGGCCACGAGTTCCTGCTCGACCACGGCGCCTACCCGAGCACCCTGGGGTACAAGGGCTACCCGAAGTCGCTGTGCTCCTCGCTCAACGAGGTCATCTGCCACGGCATCCCCGACGACACGGTGGTGCGCGACGGCGACATCGTCAACATCGACATCACCGCCTACAAGGACGGCGTGCACGGCGACACCAACGCCACGTTCCTTTCGGGTGAGGTCTCCGAGGAGAACCGCCTCCTCGTCGAGCGCACCCGCGAGGCCACCATGCGCGCCATCAAGGCCTGCCGCCCGGGGCGCCAGATCAACGTGATCGGCCGTGTCATCGAGTCGTACGCCAAGCGCTTCGGCTACGGAGTCGTCCGCGACTTCACCGGCCACGGCGTGGGTCCGGAGTTCCACTCCGGTCTGGTCGTCCCGCACTACGACGACCCGCGCGCCACCACCGTGATGGAGCCGGGCATGACCTTCACGATCGAGCCCATGATCACTCTGGGCGGCGTGGAGTACGACATGTGGGACGACGGCTGGACCGCCGTCACCGCCGACCGCAAGTGGACGGCCCAGTTCGAGCACACCCTGGTGATCACCGACTCCGGCGCGGAGATCCTCACCCTGCCGTAGACGCTCGCCTCCCGAAAGACCCCGCAAGGACCCCGGACGCCGCCAGGCCCGGGGTCCTTCGCCTGTCCAGGGGTTCGAATAACCGCGAACCGGGGTACTTTTCCTTCGGCAACCCCGAGTGGACCGCATTCAGGTCCGGGGTGAGCCGGTTGACCGCTTGCAGGACCAGAGCACCAGGGCCTCGGCCGCCGGTAGGCGCCGAGGCCCTCATCCGTGCGGTCAGCACGAAGCGGGTTGAGACAGGTTGGGAAAACCCCTGCACCAAGGCCTCACTTCCGGATTGACTGATCCTTGTACTACCGACCCACCGTCACGACCGATCGACACACAGGAACCAAGCCATGGCGATGTTCGTCCACCTGACCCCCCGCGCCAACATCTCTCGCGTCCGAAGGTCCGGTGTACGCACCACCATGGGAAACGAGGGCGTCCACGGGGTGTTCTGCTTCCCCGTCCTTCCCTCCTACACGGTGACCCACCAGTGGCTGCGCGAGCTGGCCCGGCACCACGGGCCCCGCGGGCTCGTCGGGGTGTACTTGAGGCTGCCCGACGACGAACCGGTCACCGTCGGCCACTACGGCGACAGCGACGGCCCCAACCGGGTGGCCGCCGCCGAGGCCGTGCGCGTGGTCGCCGGGCTGGAGGACCCGCGCGGCTGGGAGGTGTTCATACCCCGCAAGGTGACCAGGAGCGAGGTGCACCGCATCCGCGAGGTCCGCCAGATCACCGGCTGGCGCTACTTCCCCGACGCCCACGGCACCGCCCCGTACACCTGCCAGAGCTGCGTCGAACCCGGCGGTTACGGCTCCAGGCACCTGCTGGAGCGGAACCCGCACCCACTGGACGGCCCGCCGCCCCCGCCCCGGATCCTGCTGGAGCGCATCGCCGAGGCCTCCAACCGGGGCGACACCATTGCCCTGCGCGAGGCCCTGTCCTGGCTCGGCCACCGCCGCCGCGGCCCCCTCGACCGGGTGACCGCCCTGTCCGGCCACCCCGAACCCCTGGTACGCGCCACCCTGGCCGAAGCGATCACCCCCTGGGGCACCCCGGGCGTGGACACCCTCCTGGCCCACCTGGCCGAGGACCCCGACCCCAAGGTCCGCGAAGCCGCAACCCTGGCCATCGAAATCCGCTCGACAAACTCCAGCGGCTGAGCCTTTCCAACAGCCCTTGAGGATCCTGAGGGTGAGGAGAAGAACTCTCGAAGGCGAAGAGCCCTCTGGCGGGTGAGGGCCGCGAAGCCCCTTTAACGGTGAGGGCCCTTCACAACAGACAACCCACAACACAGACCACCCATAACAGCGAGACGCCCATTCTCCCCAGGCCGGTGGGAAACGGGTCGCGTATCGCGGCCGGTCACGCGTGCCATCGGAAAAGCGGCAGCGAAAGAAGCAGTCTCCCCAGCCCTGCGCGCACCGGTCCCCGTGTCGCGGCCGGTCAAGACCGGCGACGGAAAAGCGGCAGCGAGGGCGGGCAAGGGGCCAGGCCCGGAGCCCACCGGGCCTCGTGTCGCAGGGGCGGGGGTGGTGGGGGCGGCCCTTCCACCGGGCCCGGTGCGGGTTCTTCTCCCGCAGGTATTTGAGCCGGTTATGGAAAGAACACAACGGCTGAATATTCTCCGCGCTGGCACTCCCGCCCTTGGAATGGGAGTGGATGTGGTCAGCCTCGGTGTCACTGATCGGCACATCACACGCCTCAGGCCAGGCACAAGTGGAGTGTCCGTGGTGGGCAACGGTGCGGATCTGCTCCGGAGCGTTCCTCACCCCGTGCCCCACATCCAGCGGCTTGCCCGACTCGGGGTCCAAAATGACGCGGCGCAGGACGCTGTCCGGGGCTGTCCGCTGCTTCCGAAACCCCCTCATCTCGGATGATCTTGCTACCAGAGGCAAGTTCGGCGCTGATTTCGCTTCTGGTAGCAAGATCATCTTCGAAACAGGGGGCCGAAACCGTGCTCAGGGGTCTCGCGGGCCGCTGTTGGTGTTCGCCGGTACGGGTGAACGGCCGCGACACGCGACCCGGTCCCCGCAGAGCTGGGGACCCTGCCGCCCTCGCTACCGCTTTTCCGTCGCCCGCCTCGATAGGCCGCGACACGGCCAGGCGTTCCGCTCCGGGGTGGGGCAACTGTGGAGAAGTGGCTCGGACTGCGGGTGACTCTGGATAGGCGGAGGCTTGCGGGACTAGGGTCATCTGGATGAAGATCCTCATCTCCGCGGACATGGAAGGCGCCACCGGCGTCACCTGGCCCGCTGACTGCGAGCCCGGGACCGAGCAGTGGCAGCGGTGCCGGGGAATGTTCACCAGTGACGTCAATGCCGCGATCGGTGGGCTTTTCGAGGGTGGTGCCACCGAGGTACTGGTCAACGAGGCGCACTCGACGATGCGCAATCTTCTTCTGGAGGAGCTGGACGAGCGGGCCACGATGATCACCGGGCGGCACAAGGAGCTCTCCATGGTGGAAGGCGTCCAGGCCGGGGACGTGGACGGGATCGTCTTTCTCGGGTACCACTGCGGTGCCGGGGAGGACGGGGTGCTCGCCCATACCTATCTGCCGAACGCGATCACCGGGGTGTGGCTGGACGGCCAACCTGCGAGTGAGGGCTACCTGAACGCGGCGGTGGTCGCCGAGTACGGGACACCGGTGATCCTGGTCACCGGGGACGACCGGGCCTGTGAGGACGCCGAGTCCTACGCTCCCTTCGCGCGAACGGTCGCGGTGAAGGACCACGTGAGCCGGTACGCCGCCCGGTGCCGACCGCCCGCGCGGACGGCGGCGGACATTCGGGAGGCCGCGGAGAAGGCCATGCTGTTGGCGGGGCGGTTGGAGCCGGCCTCGACCGCGGAGAAGGCCATGGAGATCGAGGTCGACTCCGCGCAGCTGGCGCAGGCCGCGGCGATGGTGCCGGGGGTGACGCGTACGGGTACGCGGCGGGTCCGGTACACGTCGCCGGACGCCTACGAGATGATCCGCGCGTTCAAGGCGGTCTGCACCCTCATCTCCAGTTCCATGGAGAATAACTACGGTTGATTCTTCCGGTCGACTGGCCGAAGTTCTGGCCGAACGCCGGGACACTCCCCCGTCGAAACCGGTAGAACTGTGGCGGGGCCGGCATCGAACCACACGGGTGATCCGTGTGTCCGACTTGAGCAAGACCCCTGAACCCCTGCTGAGAGCGAGGCCGAGCCCGTGGGCCACACGAATACCTCCCTGCCCGACAGCGTCCGAGAGGACGCCCTCGTCGAGGCCGGTGAGGACGCCATCCGCCTCACCCGAGAGCTGATCCGGCGGGACTCCACCAACCACGGCAAGGGCGTGGGCGACGAGCGCGCCGCCGCCGAGTTCGCGGCCGAGGCACTCGGGGCCGCCGGGCTTTCGCCGGTGGTCCTGGAGTCGGCGGACCGACGCGCCAACGTGGTCGTGCGCATCCCCGGCACCGATCCGGACGCGGACGCGCTCCTGGTCCACGGCCACCTGGACGTGGTACCCGCCGACGCCCACGACTGGACCTTCCCGCCCTTCGCAGGCGAGATCGCCGACTGCCCGGTCACCGGGGTCCCCTCGCTGTGGGGCCGTGGTGCCGTAGACATGAAGAACACCATCGGCATGGTCATCGCCGTGGTCCGGTACTGGTCGAAGCTGGGCCTGCGGCCGCGGAGGGACATCGTGCTGGCGTTCGTGGCCGACGAGGAGGACAGCGCGGCCTACGGGGCCGACTACCTCGTGCGCGGCCACGCGGACCTGTTCGAGGGCTGCACGATGGCGATCGGCGAGGGCGGCGGCCACACCGTGCACGCCGAAAGCGTCGGGGGTGACGTGCGGCGTCTGTACCCGATCGGGTCCGCTGAGCGCGGCAGCGCGTGGTTGACGCTGCGCTCCTACGGCACCGCCGGGCACGGCTCCCGGCCGCCCCGGGACAACGCCGTGGGCGCGCTCGCCGCCGCCGTGGCCCGGATCGACCAGCACCGCTGGCCGCTGCATCTGACCCCGGTCACCCGTGCCGCCATCGACGCCATCGCCGAGGCGCTGGAGGTCGGCCGTACCTCCGGTGACCTGGACAGCAACGAGGCCGTGGACGCCCTGGTGGCGAAGTTCGGCACCGCTGCGCCGCTGGTCTCGGCGACGGTGCGCAACAGCACCGCGCCCACGATGCTCTCGGCCGGGTACAAGGTGAACGTGGTGCCGGGCGACGCCACGGCGGGCGTGGACGGCCGGGTACTGCCCGGCGCCGAGGAGCAGTTCATCGAAACCATGGACGCGCTGACCGGTGACCGTGTGGAGTGGGAGTACGCGCACAGTTCGCCGCCGGTGGCCGCGCCGGTGGACTCCGCGGCCTTCGAGGCGCTGCGCGCCGCGGTCCTGGCGCACGACCCCGAGGGTCTGGTGGTCCCGGTGTGCCTGGGCGGCGGAACGGACGCGAAGGTCTTCGCGCGGCTGGGGATCGACTGTTACGGCTTCTCCCCCCTGCGTATGCCAGCGGGGCTCAACTACCCGAGCCTGCTGCACGGGGTGGACGAGCGAGTGCCGCTGGAGGGGCTGCGCTTCGGGGTGCGGGTGCTGGACAGTTTCCTGCGCGCCTGACGGAACGGACAACGAAGAGGGACGGGGACAAACGTGGGTGAGTCGGTGACCGAGGTGCGCGGCGATCGGGACGGGGCCCCCGGGCCGGTGACGGGCCCGCGCCCGGATCAGCGCCCGAGCCCCCGGGCGGCGCGGGCGCTGACCCGCCCGCCCCGGCTCCGGGAGGGTGACCGGGTGCGCCTGGTCGCCCCGTGCAGCCCGGTTCCGGCCGCGCAGCTGGACACCGCGGTGGAGGTGCTCCGGGGGTGGGGTCTGGAGGTCGAGCTGGCCCCACACGTGCGCGACCGCCACCCGCTGCTGCCCTACCTGGCCGGGACCGACCGGGACCGGGCCGTCGACCTCCAGGAGGCCTGGTGCGACCCGGATGTGCGTGCGGTGTTCTGCGCGCGCGGCGGGGACGGGGCGCACCGGATGCTGGACCTGCTGGACTTCGACGAGATGCGGCTGGCCGAGCCCAAAGCGCTGATCGGGTTCAGCGACATCACTGCGCTGCACGAGGCGTTCGCGGTAGAGCTGGGCATGGCGACCGTGCACGGGCCGGTGGTGGGAACACGCTACTTCGTGGGTGACGAGGCGGCCCAGCGGGAGCTGCACACGACGCTCTTCGCCCCCGAACAGCGGTTGGTGCTCACCTCTCCGGGCGCGCACGCCCTGGTGCCGGGCCGGGCCGAGGGGGTGACCTTCGGTGGGAACCTGAGTCTGCTCAACAACGGCCTGGCCACTCCGCACAGTCGGCTTTCGGCGGCGGGCGGAATCCTGATCCTGGAGGACATCAACGAGGACGCGGCGCGGATCGACCGGATGCTGACCCATCTGCTGCGCACCGGTTGGATGGACGGTGTGGCGGGGGTTGCGTTGGGCACGTGGACCGACTGTCCGCCGGATCTCGGGGTGATCGCCGAGCTGATGCGCGACCGTCTCGGGCCCCTGGGGGTCCCGGTGCTGTGGGGGCTGGAGTTCGGCCACTGCGCCGCGCAGCTCACCGTCCCGTTGGGCGTCCCGGCGGCGCTGGACAGCGAGAACGGCAGTCTGGTGCTGCAGGTCCCCGGTCTGGAGTGACCACCGAGGAGCGGACACCGGGGTAGCGAGCGCCGAGGTCTGGGGGTGGTGATGGCGGTACGTGTGCTGGTGACGGGGATGTCGGGCAACGGCAAGAGCTCGGCACTGGTCGCTCTGGGTGAGCTCGGCCACCGGGTGGTGGAGACGGACGGGGCCGGCTGGTGGGAGCCGCGCTTCGACGGCACGGAGTACGACCGCTTCTGGCGTGAGGACCGGATCGCAGCTCTGCTCGCCGAGGAGAACGAGCGGACGCTGTTCGTCTCGGGCACCGTGCCCAACCAGGGCCGGTTCTACGACCGATTCGACGCGGTGGTGCTGCTGAGCGCCCCGGAGGAGGTCGTTCTGGAGCGCGTCGCGGCCCGCACGGAGCACGATTTCGGCAAGCGTCCGGGCGAGCGGGAGAAGATCCGGCGGGACCTGGCCGAGGTCGAGCCGCTGCTGCGTGCGGGGGCCACCCATGAGATCGACACCCGTCGGCCCCTCACCAAGGTGGTCGATGAGCTGGTGGCCATCGCTCAGGAGTTTCGGACACAGTAGATGCAGTAAATGAGCGGTGGCCCGCCCGCACGCTCCACGGGCGGGACACCGCTCCGGACCCCGGCCGGTACTGGAGTACCAGGTAGGCCCGCCAGCACCGCTTTCGCGACGCCGTCTCATGACTCATTGTCGCGCAACCGACACGCCCCCGCTCGGAGTTTCGGACATCAGGCGGCATGTTTTTTCCTGAACCCAATTCCGGCGCGGAGCAAGTGCGTCCGTATCGTCCCGATCCTCCCTTCAGGGGAGGGTGAGCACCACGGGACCGTCCTCGGTGACCGCGATCGTGTGCTCGCAGTGGGCGGCCCGGCTGCCGTCGTCGCTGATCACCGTCCAGCCGTCCTCACTGTGGGCGTAGCCGTCCGAGCCGCCGCGTACCAGCATGGGTTCGATGGCCAGGGCCAGCCCCGGACGGAGCTTGTACCCCCGCCCCGGGCGGCCGTCGTTGGCCACGTCCGGGGCCTCGTGCATGGTACGGCCGATGCCGTGCCCGCCGTGGTCGGCGGTGAGCCCGTACCCGGCCGCGCGGGCCTCGGCGGCAATGGCGTGCCCCACGTCGCCCAGACGGCTCCCAGGGCGGGCCGCCGCGATACCCCGGGCAAGTGCGGCCTCGGTGGCGGCGATCAGGGCGAGGTCGGCGGGGTAGGCCTCGCCCACCACGAAGCTGATCGCGGCGTCGCCGGACCAGCCGCGCAACCGGGCTCCGCAGTCGACGCTGACCAGGTCCCCGTCAGCCAGGACCCTCTGCCCGGGCGGGCCGTGCACGATCTCGTCGTTGACGCTGATACAGGTCACCCCGGGGAAGGGGGTCGGCGCCCAGGCCGGCTGGTAGCCCAGGAAGAGAGGATCGGCGCCCGCGTCGGCGATGACCTCGGCGGCCGCACGGTCCAGGTCGGCGGTGGTGCGGCCGGGCTCGGTGAGGTCGCGTGCGGCGGCCAGCGCGTGGGCGACCACACGGCCCGCCTCCCTCATCAGGGCGATTTCTTCGGGGGTCTTGATCTCGACCACGGGGATCCTTCCAGAGAGAGCGAGGATAACTATACCGGTATTACTATACGATCCCAGGTGTCCGGGATACACTCGCCCCATGGTTCGAGAACCGCTGACCGAAGAGCAGATCGAACGCGGCCGCGCCCTGGGCACCCTCCTGCGCCAGGCCCGAGCTGACCGCACGATGGTGGACGTCGCCCGCGCCTCCGGGATCTCCGTGGAGACCCTCCGCAAGATCGAGGGCGGCCGCATCCCCACCCCGGCCTTCTTCACCGTCGCGGCCGTCGCCGCCACCCTGGGCCTGTCCATGGACGCCCTCCTCGCCCGGATCGACACCGCCGTCGCGCCCTCCTCCCCCGCCGTCGCCGTCTGACCGGCAACTCTCCCCGTCCCCGGCCCCGTCCCCGACCGCGACCCTGGCCGGGCACCCCCTAACGTTGGGACTCACACACCCGCGACCCGGGCGTGTTCACGGCCGCCCACAGGCGCGGGGTGGTAACCACGTGGACATCGCGTCAACGACGACCACAGGGGGAGCACATGAGCGAACAGGCACTGTTGAAACTGGACGAGGCCGAGCTGCGCGGTCTGCTCGACGGGCGATGGGCCAATATCCGCGAACGCGCCCGCGACGTCATCCAGGGCGAACAGTTCGCCCCCGTGCACGGGCTGTCTATGGAGGACCATCGCGCCCGCACCCTCAAGCAGCTCATGGCGCTGACCGAGACCGGCATGCCCGCCTACGGGTTCCCCGAGTCCGTGGGCGGAACCGACGACATCGGCGCCTCAGTGGTGGCCTTCGAGATGCTCGTCGCCGACATGTCGCTCATGGTGAAGATGGGTGTGCAGTTCGGACTGTTCGGCGGGGCCATCAAGGCCCTGGGCACCGACGAGCACCATCAGAAGTACCTGCCCGACGTCATGACCGTGGCACTGCCCGGCTGCTTCGCGATGACCGAGACCGGGCACGGCTCGGACGTGCAGCGCCTGCGCACCACCGCCACCTACGACGCCGAATCCGGTGAATTCGTGGTGCACACCCCGGACGAGTCCGCGCGCAAGGACTACATCGGCAATGCCGCCCGGGACGGACGTATGGCGGTGGTCTTCGCCCAGCTGCGCACCCCGGACGGCGAGGGCGGCCTCATCGAGCACGGCGTGCACGCGCTGATGGTGCCCATCCGGAGCAAGAAGGGCAAGCCGATGCCCGGGGTGACCATCGAGGACTGCGGCCCCAAGGCCGGACTGAACGGGGTCGACAACGGCCGCCTGTGGTTCGACGGCGTGCGGGTGCCGCGCACCAGTCTGCTCAACCGGTACGGCGACGTGGCCGCCGACGGCACCTACTCCAGCCCGATCGAGAACCAGAACCGGCGGTTCTTCACCATGCTGGGCACGCTGATCCGCGGCCGCATCAGCGTGGCCGGGGGCGCGGGCACCGCCACCAAGGCCTCGCTGGCCATCGCGATCCGGTACGCGGACACCCGCCGCCAGTTCACCCGCCCGGCCACGGACTCCCGGCCGGAGCAGGAGGTGCGGATCCTGGACTACCTCGCCCACCAGCGCAAGCTCCTGCCCGCACTGGCCCGCACCTACGGGCTGCACTTCGCCCAGGAGGAGCTGGTCACCCGCCTGCACGAGCTGTCCAAGGCCGAGGAGCGCGACGAGCACGCCCAGCGGGAGCTGGAGTCGCGCGCGGCCGGGCTGAAGGCGGTCGCGACCTGGCACGCCACCGAGACCATCCAGACCTGCCGCGAGGCCTGCGGCGGCTCCGGTTACCTGGCGGAGAACCGGATCCCGCAGCTCAAGGCGGACTCGGACATCTTCACCACGTTCGAGGGCGACAACACCGTCCTGTTGCAGCAGCTCACCAAGGGTCTGCTGACCAATTTCAAGGACTCCTTCGGCGACCTTGACCAGCTGGGCCTGGCTCGGTTCATGGCGGGCAAGGTGTTCGAGACCGTCATCGAGCGCACCGCCGCCATCCCGCTGATCGACCGGCTCATCGCCGCCGCCCCGGGCCGCGACGAGGCCAGCCTGTACAACCGGGGCTGGCACCTGGAACTGTTCGAGGACCGCGAGAAGCACATCACCGAAGGGCTGGCCGGGCGGCTACGCCGGGCCAAGAAGGACGGCAGCGACGCCTTCGAGGTGTTCAACCGGGCCCAGGACCACGTGCTCGCGGCTGGTCGGGCACACATGGACCGGGTGGTGCTGGAGGCGTTCGTGGCGGGTATCGACCGCTGCGGCGACAAGTCCACAGCCAAGCTGCTCAACCGCCTGTGCGACCTGTACGTGCTGTCGGTGATCGAGGAGGACCGGGCCTGGTTCCTGGAGCACGAGCGGCTCTCCACCGCCCGGACCAAGGCAGTCTCGGCGGCCGTGAACGACCTGTGCCGGGGTCTACGTCCGTACGCGGTGCAGCTGGCCGACGCCTTCGGTCTGCGTGACGAGTGGCTAGGCGCGCCAATCGCCCTGGGCGCGGAGGAGCGGCGCCAGGAGGTGCAGCAGGCGGACGAGCGGGCGGAGCGGCAGGCACAGGGCCAGAAGGCCTGACCTCACCCGACACCCCGCACCCGTATGCTAGTCAAAATTGACCAGACACACGGGGTGAGGGGTGCGGGGATGCCGGCCATCCGCTTGCTGGTCCTGGGGGCGGTCCGACTGCACGGTCGGGCGCACGGCTACCAGGTCCGCAACGACCTGGAGGGCTGGGGCGCGCACCAGTGGTCCAACGCCAAACCCGGGTCGATCTACCACGCGCTGAAGCAGATGGCCAGGCAGGGCCTGCTGGTCGCGCACGAGGTGGCGCCGTCAACTGTCGGCGGGCCGCCCCGGATCGAGTACGAGGCCACCGAGCGCGGCAACGAGGAGTACTTCTCGCTGCTGCGCTCGGCGCTGTGCGGACACGAGACCAAGCCGGACGTGCTCGCCGCCGGGCTCGGCTTCGCCGTGGACCTGCCCCGTCAGGAGGCCCTCACCCTGCTGCGGCAGCGGTTGGCTGGGCTGGAGGCCTGGCGGGCCGAGGTGGTCAAGTACTACGACCCCGAACAGGGGCCCGAGCAGCAGGGCCACATCGGCGAGGTCATGGACCTGTGGGTGCACACCTCGGATTCCGAGGCCGCCTGGACCCGCGGGCTGATCGGGCGGATCGAGGGCGGCGCGTACACCTTCGCGGACGAGGAGGGCGCCGCCCCCTACGAGGGGGTGCTGGCCCCCGACACCGGGGGCTCCCGAGACTGACCCCGCTCCCTACGCGTCTCCGCGCCACTCCTGGAGGCCGGTGGCGTGGTCCAGCTCCCGCTCGACCAGCCGGCGCTCCTTCTCGGTGAGCTCCACCGCCTCCAGCTCGGCGCGCCAGGTCTTCGCCTGTTCCGGGTCGTCCAGAGCGATGGACAGTTCGACCAGGGTCGCGTGGGCCAGGGCGCGCTCGACGGCCGAAGCGGTGTCCGCGTGCCTGCGCAGGGCGGATTTCAGGTTTCGGTAGGCGGCGAGATCGTCGTTCTTGAAATCGCGGAAGTTGCGGGCCTGGTCCAGGGCCTTGGCGATGCCCTCCAACTCCGGAGAGCCCCCGTAGTCTAGGCTCTCGGGCTCGTCGCGCTGGATGAAGATGAGGCAGTTCCCGGATGGGTCCATCAGAGTGAAGCGGGTGGCGCCGGGCCGGTAGCGGGTGATGCGCGGCAGGCCGCGGGCCAGGACCTTGCCGTGGGCGGCACGCATGGCCGCGGTGAAGGCCTCGTGGTAGGGCGCCACCGCGTCGACCATGATCAGGGCGCCGCCGGTGTTCTCCTCGGCGGGGTCCAGGCCTTTGGGCGCGGTGCCGAAGTGCAGCTCGAACCCGCTCCACTCCAAGGCCAGGTAGAGGTAGGGCTTGAGCTGCTTCCAGGTGACCTCGAAACCGAGTGACTGATAGAAGTCCAGCGTGACTTGGGGGTTGTGGGTGTGCAGCAGCGGCACCGTGGTCTCGTTGGCTCGGATCGTCTGCGACTGGCTCATGCCGGCCACCCTACTAGTCAAAGTTGATTAGATGCACATGAATTCTCCCCCGAACCCGCCGGGCCCTTCCCCGGATCGACCCGCCTGGCCTAACATGAACCCTTCTCATGTTAGGTAGGTCACACTGTGCGCACACCCCCCGCGGCGCGCCCCCCGAACGAGCTCCCCCCGGCCCTGGCCGAACCCACCCGCAACGTAAGCGCCCTGTGGGTGGCCGGGATCAGCCTGGCCAACCTCGGTATGTGGATGGCCTTCTTCGGCCCCCTCCAGGTCCTGTTGCCCGAGCAGATCGGCCGGGTCTCCCCTGCCGACAAGGAGACCGTCCTGGCCTGGGTCACCGGGATCGGGGCGGCCATGGCCATGATCGCCACCCCGCTGGCCGGAGCACTGTCGGACCGCACCACCGGCCCGCTCGGCCGCCGCAGACCCTGGGTCCTGGCCGGGGCACTGCTCGGCGGCGCGGGACTGATCGTCCTGGGCACCCAGGAGAGCGTCACGGGGATCCTGCTGGGCTGGTCCTTCGTGCAGACCGCGCTGTCCTGCCTGAACGCCACCCTGCTCGCCGCCGTCCCGGACCACGTGCCCCGGAGCCAGCGCGGGGCGGTCTCGGGTTGGATCGGCATTCCCCAGTCGGCCGGGGTCGTGGCGGCGGTCGTCCTGGTCACCGTGGTCGTCACCGAGATCTCCCCCGGCTACACGCTCATCGGCGTCCTGACCATCGCGTGCGCCCTGCCGTTCACGCTGCTCTCCCCGGACCCGCCGCTGCCCCCCGAGGCCCGCCCGCCCTGGCGCGACTTCGCCCGGAGCCTGTGGGTCTCGCCCCGCCGCCACCCGGACTTCGCCTGGGCCTTCCTCACCCGGTTCCTCATCGGCACCGGGAACGCGATGTTCGTCCTCTACCTGCTGTACTTCCTGCGTGACGCGGTGGGCTACGAGGAACTCTTCCCCGGCTCCTCGGCCACGGACGGACTGCTCACCCTGATCCTCGTCTACACGGCGGCGGTCGTGGCCACCACCGTGCTGGCGGGTGTGGTCTCGGACCGGATCAGCAGACGGCGCGGCATGGTGGCCTTCGCCGGGGTGGTGATGGGCCTGCCCGCGTTCGGATTGGCCCTGTACCCCACCTGGACCGCGGCGGTGATCTGCGCGGTGGTGCTAGGCGTGGGGTTCGGTGTCTTCCTGTCGGTGGACAACGCACTGGTCACCGAGGTACTGCCGACCGCCGAGGGCCGCGCCAAGGACCTGGGCATCGTCAACATCGCCAGCTCGGGCCCGCAGGTGATCGCCCCGGCCCTGGCCGGACCCATCGTGGTCCACCTGGGCGGCTACCCGGTCCTGTACACGGCCTGCGGGCTGATCTCCCTGCTGGGCGCGGTCGTGGTCTGGAAGATCAAGGGGGTGCGCTGATCACGGCCTGAACTCCGTGTGGCCCCTGGTACGCCCGTGCCACCGGGGTGAGGATGGGTTCATGGACGAACGGCAGGAGTGGGACCGGCTGGTCAGGGAGCTGGCCGAGGGCACGGAGATGACCGTCGACACCGGCGGGATCGGCACCCCGGTCACCTACCGGGCCACCAGCCGGGCCGAGGTCCTGCCCAGGGAACGCGGCATCCGGATCAGCTGTTTCAAGGGCCTGGAACTGGAGGAACCGATGGTCCTGCACCTGGACCCGCCCACGCTGGCCGCGCGGTTGCGGGACCTGGTGGAGGACGCGGTGGCGGCGTTCGGCACCAGGCGCGAGGGCGGCCTGGTGGAGGCCCGTGCGCTGTTCATGGTCCATCTGGAGGAGACCGTGGAGACCGCCAGACCGGGCGAGGTCCATCTGGTCCCGGCCCGGGGCGGCTTCGACTCCCTGCGCGAACCCCCGTCCTGAGCCGCCGGTCCGCTCAGGCCCCGGTGTGCACCAAAGCGGCCCAGAAGAACGGATCCCGCGGGCCGAGGCGCACCCTTCGGTCCTGGGCATCGCGCACGTACCGGACCGCCTGGTGCAGGGCCCAGGCCGAGCGCTCAGTGTCCAGCACCACCGTTCCCTCGATGCGCAGCCCGGCGTAGAACCGGTCCGCGAGGGTCACGGCCAGTCGGTCGTCGATCTCCCACAGGGCGCCTACCACGTGCCGGAACCCGGCGAGCTGGAGTGAGGAGGACAGGTGGACCACCTCGTCGAGCAGCCGGACGTTCTCGATCGCCGAGGTCCGGCAGGCCGACAGGTAGGCCAGTTGGGCACGGTCGAGCTGGGCACCTGCCAACCTCTGGCTGGTGAGGGGGTTCTCGGCACGATCAGCCAGGTGGAGCTGGCTCAGCGCCGGGTTGGTGGGGTGGCTGGTTCCGTGGCAGGCGAAGTGCGCGATCTGCGCCCCGGACAGCAGCTCCATCACCGCGTCCCCGGTGGGCGCGCCAAGTGAGCCTGGCACATCGGAACCGTCACTGTCCGGGGCGCAGAGCACGGTGGCTCCGGGGATGTGGCCCTTGACCCTGGCCACCTCTTCCGGGACATAGTGCAGATCGGCTCTCTCCGACAGCCCCGGGGTGGTCGGCATCCCCACGATCAGCGTGGAAGCGGCATCCACGTTGGTACCCCTGGCCCGTCGGGCGCGGGTGTGGCCCAGCGCCCGGACCGTGGGCGTGTAGGAGGAGACCACCCGGTCGAGAACCGTACGCCGGTGCGGGTCGTCGGTGGCGTCACCGTGGTGACCGCTCGCGTGCAGGGGCAGCATCCCCATCAGCCCCACCGGGACCCACCACACCCGCGGCCAGTCGGCCTGTTCGGGCGAGGTGATCTGGCGGTCACAGCCCAACGCGTCGAGGACCGGTCCGGTGACGTGGTCCCAGACCCAGCCCAGGGTCTCGGCGATGTCCTTCTGTGCGGCCGCACGTTGTTCCGGCTCCGTCCTCGGGTGGCGGATCACGCTGAGGCTGTGGTCGAACCGGAAGGCCCTGTCCGCGAGCTCCTCCCAAAGAAGTGAAATGAGCGGCACGTGGATCAGTCCGTCGGCGGTGAGGACGAGCGCGTCGCACCGCCGGGCACTGCTGTTAACCACGACCACCGGCCCTGGTGCGGCCTGGCTGAGGAGGTCCTCCCGATTCGGCGGCAGGCAGAAGCGGCTGAGCCCGGGCAGGGTTCGCACGTGCGCGATCAGTTCGTCGAACTCGGCCGCCAGTTCGTGCCGGTCGGGCGCGACCACCTTCGAGGTGCCCTGCTCGAAGGTGTTCAGGGTGTCGCTCAGCCACCAGAACCGCAGCGCGGATTCAGGGTGGTATTTCCATAGTTCCGAGAGGTCAGCGCGCATGGTGAGACCGTGGCCGAGGGTGACGGCCCGCCCGGCTTCCAGGAGTTCCAGCGCACGCCAGGCACGCTCCTCCTCATCACGCGTGGTGTCGTCCAGGGTGAGCGCGGCGGCATCGGCCGCGATCCCGGCGGACCCGACCAGGGAGACCTGTTGATCCTCCTGGAAGGTCTGGTACGGAGCGGTCCTGGGGAGAAGTCCGACCGCTCCCTCGAACAGACGCAACGCCCGCGCCGGGTCGGCGGCCTGAGCCGCCCGCGCCCCTCGGGCCGCCGCGCTCACGCGCAGGGAGGTGGACGCCGTTTCCGTCTCCCAGGCCCGTTCGTAGAGTTCGATGGCTTCCTCCGCGTCCCGCGGAGCCGCACCCGGGAGGGCCGCCCGGGCTTCCAGGTGAAGGGCCAGGGTCATGAACGCGTGGGCCCGTTCCGCCACCGTGGCGCACTCCGTGTTCACGCTCTCACGCGAGAGGCTGATCGCCTCTTCCAGGTCCGCCCGGTCACCGGTCGCCTCGAAGCGGTCACGCAGCGCGTCAGCGAGGTCGCTGACGAACATGGGGAGTGTGACCAGGCCGCTCTCCGACGCCGCCAGGGTGAAGGCCTCCCGGCTCTTCTCGACAGCGCGGTTCAGGTCTTCCGGGTCGCGGTCGCGACGGTACCGGTCCCGGAGGAGTCGGCTGAGGCCGACGGTCTTGGCAGGGACGTCATGGTGGGCGGTGGGAAGCCTGGCCAGCCCCTCCTCCAACCATCTGATGGCCTCATCCAGGTCCTGGTCCCGGTGAAAGCGGTGATACCGGAGGGAGAGCATGCTGGAGATCTCGGCCATCACGAAACCCGCGTCGGGGTAATGCTCGGTCATCGGCTGCATGAGATGCCCGATCAGGACCGCTTCCGTCAGGTCCTCGCTGTCGCCGGTCTGCTCCGCCCTGGTCTTGAGCGCCAGGAGAAGAGCGTGCAGAACGGCCGGGAGCTCGTGGAAGTCCTTCCCTACCGAGTCCCGGGCCCGGCGGCCGAGGGCCACCGCCCGGTTCAGGTCGGCGGGGTCAGCCGTGACCGTGAATCTGAGCCGGTGCAGAGTGACCGCGTCGAGCAGGTACGCCCACCAGTGGGGAGAGCCCTCCGGCACCAGGGACGCCAACTCGTCGTTGTGCGTCAAGGCCTCCTCCAGGGCGTCGGACTCCCCGGTGGCCTCGAAACGGACGGTCAGGACCGACACCAGTTCGGTCAGGGCCTTGGCCCGGTCCGGAGTGGCCTCCGGGAAACCGGTCAGCCCCAGGCGGGCGAGACGCACCGCCTCGTCAAGGTCGGGACGGCCCCCTCCCCACCGGGCACGCAGGAGGTGGGTCCGGGAGAGGTGCGTGGCACAGGCGGTGTACAAGGGGTCGTCCGCGGACAGGGCGTCGAGGGCTTCCCTCTGCCAGTCGATACCCTCGTTCAGGTCCGCCAAGTCCGCGCTGAACTCGAAGAGCGAAGCCGAGGCCTGGCCCAGAACCGCTAGACACCTGGTGCGGCCTACGTCATCCGGAGCGGCTTCGGACAGTTCGCCCTTGAGGAGGCTGACGGCCTCGGTCAGGTCCTGGACACCGCCGTGGCGAGACGCGCGCTGGAGAAAAGCCAAGGCAAGGTTGCTCGCGACGGCAAGCCGTTCCTCGTCCCCCCGGGGAAAGGCCTCCAGCGTTTTCCGGGCCGCGGCCACCATCCGGTCCAGATCAGAAGGGTCTCCAGTGAGTTCGTAAAGCCTGTTGAGAACCACAGTGAGATTTCCGTTCCGGGCTCCCCGGTTCGGATCGTCCCGGGGTGTGGCGTCCACGATGCGCTGCCACAGGTCAGCCACCGCGATCACGTCATCTCCGGAGACCGGCATCATGGTCACCCGGCCCAGCAGCTCCATCGCCTTGCCGAAGGCCCGGTAGGCCAGTTCGGGCAGCAGAGGTTCCGGGAAGGGGCCGACCCCTCGAACGAAGGCGGGACCGAAGTACTCCAGGGCGGTCTCACGGTGCCTGCTCCGAGCGGAGTCCTCAGCGAGGTGGCGGAGCCAGTGCCACCAGCCCAGGCCGCTGCGCACACCGTCGTCATGGGGCATCCTCTTCAGCCAGGCGCGCAGGTCGCGCTCCTCGCGCTGTGCAGTCTTGTCGAGGAACTCGGAGTACTCCTGCGCGGCCAGAGCCGCGGAGATCCTGGCCTGAACCCGGACCAATAACTGGTCTCGCACTACGTCTACCTCCGGGGGTGGTGGGACGGTGGACCGAGCGGGGAGTCCAAGGGGTCACTGGCTCTGAGCACGTTGCTGAGGTTCGCGCCCAGATTTGGGGTGATCAGGCCTTTGGCTTTGAGGTCGAAATGCTGAGCCAGGACGCCCAGGTGCAGTCGGACGATGGCCTCGACCAGGACCGCATACGTCTCGGTTGCGGAGCGGGCCCGCAGCCATCCCGCGAACACCAGCGCCGTGCCGATCAGCGCCGCGGGCCACCACCACAGGGCGAGCGGGAAGTAGAGCAGTCCCCAGCCGGTCAGGGTGGTGGCCTTGCCCAGGGCCTGGCGAGCTTGAACGACCATGTCCCGGGACTCGGTCGGCATGAGGAGCCACAGGTGCGGCCAGACGGTGCCGAGGTCGAGTGCACCGTCTCTTTTCAATCGTTGGGCGACGGCGCTCATGCGGTCGCCGAACCAGGTGGGACGGCTCGGCTGCTCGGCGCAGATCCGCGCCATGGCCGCGCGTGCGGCGGCGTGATCAGTGGGAACGGCTGTGGCTGCGGGGACGGCGGATACCGGATCGGCAGCGGGCTCAATGGAGGCGGGCCCACCGGAGGGATCGGCGCCGTCGCTCTTCCCCACGTCCTTCTTTTCGGCCCGTGCCCGAAGTACCGCCTTTGCCAACTCCCGCCAGCGCTCCTCGCGCTTGCGGGTCCGGCGATCGGCCCAGTCCCGCAGAGGGAAGGGCCAGTGTCCCCAGGCGGTCGTGAACCAGACCCGTTCCACCGCCACGCCCGCGAACCGCGCCGCCTGACCGACCACCGAGCTCAGTCCCACCAGGATCAGCGCCCCGAGCACCAGCAGCACCTGCGCAGTAAGGGTGACATCCAGGCCCCCGACGGACGATGCGACGTCCCCCGCCAGAGACCTAAGGTCGAGGGCCTCGCGGTGTCCCAGCTGGAGCCCGGCCAGGACCAGGAACACATAGACCGCCCCGGGCAAGACGAACAGACCCAACCACGCCTTGGACGCCTTCTGACCGATACCGCTCAGCAGGTCGCCCATCGATCACGCCGTCTCGCGTGAGGCGAGCTGCTTCCCATGGACCACGCAAAAGGGGATCAGCTGGCTGGGGACCCGCTTCCACGTCCGGGGGCACTGGCCTCCCGGGCAGTGGAACTCCACCCCCGTGACGGGGGTGGTCGGTACTCCCAGCGGTTGGGCACCTTGGAGCTGGCCGTTGACCGGTTGCTCGTCGAGGCCCCGTACGGAGTCCTGTCCACCCGGATATCCCTGGAGCCCTCGCGGATCTTTCCGAAAGTGCCGGAGCACTTCGTCAAGATCGTCGAGGCTCTCCCGGAGGTCGCCGTCGCCGCTGGCCGCAGCGAGCACCGGGTCCAGCGCGTCCGACTCCATATTGTGCCCGCGTAGGAACTCACGGATCTCTGATTCGTTGGCGCAGACAACGGCCAAGTCTTCGAGTGCACTGTCAGGGGGGTGCGGCACACTTCCGCCTTTCCGGAACGGAACCTGGCAAAAGCCTAGCCCAAACCGGCCTCCCGCCAAGGGGAAATTCCCACCCGGGTCAATCCGTGACGGCGTCCAGGGTTCCGCTGTCGGCGCGGGTGTGCGAGGGGGTCTCCTCGCCGCGCTGGCGGGCCGGTTCCCACCACCACCAGTGGGTCTCGGGCACCCAGGCCGGGACCGCCTCGACGGTGGCCGGGCTGGCGTCGGCCGCCACCGCTTCCAGGGCGTCGTCGATGCGCGGCAGGGCGTCCAGGTCGACCGGGCGCAGGAAGCTCTCCAGGGGCACGAACTCGTCGCCCAGGAGCTGGAGCATGGAGCGGCGCCAGCAGGCCGGGCGGTAGCCCTCGTGCCGGCCGTTCTCGGCGGCGGTCTGGGTGCGCACCACGTACAGGCTGATCCGGACCGGGTTGTTCCCGCTCACCAGGACCTCGGCAAGCCTGGCGTTGAAGTTCTGTCCCGCCGGGGACTGCCGTTCGGCCTGGGAGGTGGCCTGGTAGAGCTCGAAGAGCCGCGCGAACGCGGTGTCCATGAGGGCGTCACGGTCCCTGCCCCGTGTGGCACTCTCCTCGAACGCCTCCACTGCCCGCCTGGCCAGGCCGGGAAGGTCCCTGCCCGAATCCGCACCCACCGGCACACCGCCTTGTCCAGAAAAACCGTTGTGAAGAACTGTTGTGGCCGCTGCTTTGCCCGGCCTTTTCGATCATAAGCGCCCACCGCCCGGAGGTGGTAGGCGGCCGACGATAGAACTCACTCACCAGTAAACACCGCTGACCCCGGCAGCCGGCCCCGACCGCAGGTCAGTCTCCCGCCGCCAAAGCCTGGTCGAGCATGCGGGCCCACTGACGGACGATGTGGCGGCGGCGCGGTCCGTCGTCGGTGAGGAGGTTGGCCAGGCCCAGCCCCCGGGCCAGGTCGAGGGTGGCCTGGACGGCCTCCCGCGTGCCGGGGACCGACTCGTCGGCACCCAGCAGGTCGACCACGGCGCGGTGCACCTCCCGACCCACCTGTTCCTCCAGCGGGATGACGCGTTCGCGCAGGGCGGGGTCGCTGGCCGCACCGGCCCACAGCTGGAGGGCAGCGTTGAAACCGGTACCGCTGAAGGCGTCCACCACCATTTGCACCACGGCCTCGGTGCGGCCGGGCCCCTCGGGAACCGACTCCACCCGGCGGCGCAGGTCGCTGGCGCGGCTGTCCACGATGTGCCGCAGCGCTGCCAGCAGCAGGTCCTCGCGGGTGGGGAAGTGGTGCTGCGCGGCGCCCCGGGACACCCCGGCGCGTTCGGCGACCGCGCCCACCGTGGCCCCGGCCACTCCGCGTTCGGACAGGCATCCCACCGCCGCGTCCAGCAGCCGGGCCCGGGTGGCCCGGCTGCGCTCCTGTCTCGGCTCCCGGTCGGAGACCCCCGATGCCGTGTCCACTGCGCGCCTCTTCTCCCCTGGTGTGCCGCCCCCGCGGTCAGTACGACTTGGGCAGGCCGAGGGACTGCTGGGCCACGTAGTTGAGGACCATCTCCCGGCTCACGGGAGCGATCCGGGCCAGCCGAGAGGCGGCGATCGCCGCGCCTAGCCCGTACTCGCTGGCCAGACCGTTGCCGCCGAGAGTCTGCACGGCCTGGTCGACGGACCGCACACACGCCTCTGCGGCGGCGTACTTGGCCATGTTGGCCGCCTCCCCGGCGCCCGTGTCGTCGCCGGAATCGTAGCGGAGCGCCGCGTACTGGGTCATCATGCGGGCCTGTTCGGTCTCGATCTTGACCTGCGCGAGCGGGTGGGCCAGCCCCTGGTGGGCGCCGATAGGTGTGTCCCGCCACACCACCCGCTCCTTGGCGTAGGCGACCGCCTTGTCCAGGGCATGGCGGGCGCTGCCGGTGGCCAGGGAGGCAGCCATGATGCGTTCGGGGTTGAGTCCGGCGAAAAGCTGGAGGAGTCCGGCGTCGGGGTCGCCGACCAGGGCGTCGGCGGGTAGGCGGACGTCGTCCATGAACAGCTGGAACTGGTGGTCCGGGCTGACGATGTCCATCTCGATCTGCCGCGCCTCGAACCCGGGGGTGCCGGTGGGGACGGCGAACAGCGCGGCGGCCAGGCGCCCTGTGTCCTCGTCTTCGATGCGGCCGACCACCAGCACGGCGTCGGCGACATCCACCCCGGAGATGTAGGTCTTGCGGCCGTTGAGCACCCAGCCCTCACCGTCGCGGCGGGCGGTGGTGGTGATGCGGTGGGCGTTGGAGCCGGCGTCGGGTTCGGTGATGGCGAAGGCCATGATGGACTCGCCGTTGGCCAGGCCGGGCAGCCAGCGCCGGCGCTGTTCGGGGGTGCCGAAGCGGGCCAGGACAGTGCCGCAGATGGCCGGGGAGACCACCATCATCAGGGTGGGGCAGCCCGCGGCGCTGAGCTCCTCCAGGACGGCGGCCAGGTCGCCGATGCCGCCGCCTCCGCCACCGTACTCCTCGGGGATGTTGACGCCCAGGTAGCCGAGCTCGCCCGCCTCGCGCCACAGCTCGGTGAGGTAGGCGCCCTCCTTGGCCTTGGTTCTGTAGTACTCGGGTCCGTATTTGGCGCCGAGGTCGGCGACGGCGGCGCGGAGTTCGACGCGTTCGACGGGTTCGTTGAAGGTCATGGCACCGGTCATTGGTCGAGCCCTTCGTTGTGGGGGGTGGTCCTCGCGCCCGGGGAGCCGTAGTCGTCGCTGTCGGTGGGGTCCTCGGTGGGGTTCTCGGGGTCGGCGTAGTCGAGCACGGCCAGCGGCGCCCCGGCGGGGACGCGTTCCCCGGCGGCGACCGGGAGTTCGCGGACGGCTCCGGCGGCGGGGGCGGTGACGCGGTGCTCCATCTTCATCGCCTCCATGCGCAGCAGGGTCTGCCCCTCGCGGACCTTCTCCCCCACGGTGACGTCCACCGCGGTGACCGTGCCGGGCATGGGCGCGGGCAGAGCGCCGGGGTCGACGGTGGCCTCGGGTTCGGGGAGGGGGTCGACGGGGGTCAGGGTGACCGGGCCCAGCGCGGACTCGACGTACACGTCGCGCTCACCCGAATGAACAGCGAAGGCGCGACGCAGCCCGTCCACCTCCAGGACCACCTGGTCGGGGGCGGCCGAGAGCACCCGTACGCCCTCCCGCTCGGGCAGGTGGGCACCGCGCACCGACCGGAAGGCCGAGGTGATCTCGCGGCCCTCTGCGGTGGTGTGGCGGCGCCGGTGCGGGGCCGAGGGCAGGTTGCGCCAGCCCGCGGGGATCCCGGCCGGGAGAGCGCTCTGCCCCCTGGTGGCCTCGACCGAGGCCAGGGACGCGGCGAGCGCGGCCAGTTCCTCGGTGGCGGGTTCGGCCAGGGGCTGGGCCAGCGCGGTGAGGCGGTCGCCGGTCAGGAACCCGGTGTGCAGCCGTTCGGGCCGGTGGTGGGCCCGGGCGAAGTCGGGGTGGCGCAGGGCCCGCACGAGCAGGTCGCGGTTGGTGCCCACCCCGTGCAGGCGGGCGGCGGCCAGGGCGGCGGCTAGGCGGCGCAGGGCGTCGCGGCGGTCGGTGCCGTAGGCGATGACCTTGGCGAGCATGGGGTCGAAGTCGGTGCCGACGGCGTCGCCCGCCTCCACCCCGTGGTCCAGGCGCACCCCGGGGGTGGTGAGGGGGGTGAAGCTGACGGTGGCGGCGGGGACGTCGAAGGCGTGCAGGAGCCCGGTCCGGGGCCGCCAGTCGTTACGAGGGTCCTCGGCGTACAGGCGGGCCTCGACGGCGTGGCCGCGCGGGGAGGGCGGTTCGGTACCGGGCAGGGGTTCACCCTCCGCGATCCGCAGCTGCCACTCCACCAGGTCCAGGCCGGTGACGCACTCGGTGACGGGGTGCTCGACCTGAAGGCGGGTGTTCATCTCCAGGAAGACGGGCTCCCCTAGCCCCTCCTCCGTGACGGGCACGAGGAACTCGGCGGTTCCGGCGCCGGTGTAGCCGATGGCCGCGGCGAGGTCGCGGGCGGCCCGGTGCAGCCGTTGGCGGGTCTCCTCAGGCAGTCCGGGCGCGGGTGCCTCCTCCAGGACCTTCTGGTGGCGGCGCTGCGCCGAGCAGTCGCGTTCCCCCAGTGCCCAGACGGTGCCGTGGAGGTCGGCCAGGACCTGGACCTCCACGTGGCGGCCGCGTTCCACGTAGGGCTCGCAGAACACCGTGGGGTCGCCGAAGGCGGAGGCGGCCTCGGTGCGCGCGGCCCGGGCCTGGGCGGCGAGTGCGTCGAGTTCACGGACCACGCGCATGCCGCGTCCGCCGCCGCCGGACACCGCCTTGACCAGGACGGGAAGGTGTTCGGCACGCACGTCCTCGGGGTCGAGGGCGTCGGCGACCGGCACCCCGGCGTCGCGGGCGACCTTCTTGGCGAGGGTCTTGGAGCCCATCTGTTCGACTGCTTCGGCGGCGGGGCCCACCCAGGTCAGCCCGGCGCCGGTGACGGCGCGGGCGAAGGCGGCGTTCTCGGACAGGAAGCCGTAGCCGGGGTGGACGGCGTCGGCCCCTGCGGTGCGGGCGGCGGCGACCAGCGCTTCGGGGCCGAGGTAGGCGTCCACGGGGCCGCGCCCCTCGGGGACAGTCAGGCGCACGGCGGTGTCGGCCTCGCGGACGTGCGCGGCGTTCTCCTCGCCGGGGGCGTGCACGGCGACGGTGGCCACACCGAGGGCCTTGCAGGTGCGGATGATCCGGCGGGCGATCTCGCCCCGGTTGGCGACCAGCAGCGTGCCGATGGGCCGGGCGCCGTCGGGGCTGACGGAGGTGGTGGGGGTCATGTCGGTCCTCCCCTTCTCACATTCGGAAGACACCGAAGCGGTCGGTGCCGCGTACCGGTGCGTTGCTAGCGAAGGACAGGCACAGCCCGAGGACGGTGCGGGTGTCGCGGGGGTCGATGACGCCGTCGTCGTAGACCCGGCCGGACAGGAACATCGGCAGGGACTCCGCCTCGATCTGGTTCTCGACCAGTTCGCGCATGGCGGCGTCCTGGTCGTCGTCGTAGGGCTGGCCCTTCTTCGCGGCCGAGGCACGCGAGACGATCGAGATGACCTCGGCGAGCTGCTTGGGGCCCATGACGGCGGAGCGAGCGCTGGGCCAGGAGAACAGGAAGCGGGGGTCGTAGGCGCGGCCGCACATGCCGTAGTGCCCGGCCCCGTAGGAGGCGCCGATCAGCACGGAGAAGTGCGGGACGGTGCTGTTGGAGACGGCGTTGATCATCATCGAGCCGTGCTTGATGATGCCGCCCTGCTCGTACTCGGCGCCGACCATGTAGCCGGTGGTGTTGTGCAGGAAGATCAGCGGGGTGTTCGAGCGGTTGGCCAGCTGGATGAACTGGGTGGCCTTCTGCGCCTCTGCGCTGAACAGCACGCCGTTGTCGTTGGCCAGGACGCCCACGGGGTAGCCGTGCAGGGTGGCCCAGCCGGTGACCAGGCCGGGGCCGTAGGAGGGTTTGAACTCGTCGAACTCCGAGCCGTCCACCACGCGCGCGATGACCTCGCGGGGGTCTACGGGGACCTTGAGGTCGGGCGGCATGATCCCGAGGAGCTCCTCGGCGGGCAGGAGGGGTTCGCGGACCTGGCCGGCCGGGGCGGGCCCGGCCTTGGTGTGGTTGAGGCGGGCCACGATGCGGCGGCCGATGCGGATGGCGTCCTGCTCGTCCTCGGCCAGGTGGTCAGCGAGCCCGGAGACCTCGGCGTGCATGCGCGCGCCGCCCAGGGACTCGTCGTCGCTCTCCTCCCCGGTGGCTGCCTTGACCAGCGGCGGGCCGCCGAGGAAGACCTTGGAGCGGTCCCGGACCATGACCACGTGGTCGCTCATCCCGGGGACGTAGGCGCCGCCCGCGGTGGAGTTTCCGAAGACCAGGGCGATGGTGGGGATCCCGGCGGCCGAGAGCTGGGTGAGGTGGCGGAAGGTGCCGCCGCCCGGGATGAAGATCTCCTTCTGGGTGGGCAGGTCGGCGCCGCCCGACTCCACCAGGCTGATCATCGGCATCCGGTTGCGTTCGGCGACCTCGCCGGCCCGCTGGGACTTCTTGAGGGTCCAGGGGTTGCTGGAGCCGCCGCGCACGGTGGGGTCGTTGGCGACGATCACGCATTCCACGCCCGAGACCACGCCCACGCCGGTGACCACGCTGGCACCCACGTGGAAGTCGCTGCCCCAGGCGGCCAGGGGTGAGAGTTCGAGGAAGGGGCTGCCCTCGTCCAGGAGGAGTTCGATGCGTTCGCGGGCCAGCAGTCCGCCCCGGGAGCGGTGGCGTTCGACGTAGCGTTCACCGCCCCCGGCCAGGGCCTTGGCGTGTTCGGTGTCGAGCTCGGCGAGTTTGGCGAGCATGGTGTCCCGGGCCTCGGCGTAGGCCGGACCCCGGGTGTCGAGTCTGGAGGTCAGGACGCTCACGGGCCCTCCTCGGGCAGCGGGGACTGGGTCAGCGGGTTCGGGGGCAGCGGTGAGTCGGCCAGCAGGGACTCGGGGATGGGGAAGCGCCGGGCGCGCAGCCACTCACCGACCCCCTTGGCCTGGGGGTCCTGACCCTCGCGGCGGGCCGTACCGGGGGCGAGCATCCCCTCGATCCAGAAGTTCGCGGCGCGCAGACTCGGCAAGAGGTGGCGGGTGACCTTGAGGTCGGCGGTCTCCGGGAGGAGTTCGCGCAGCGCCTCGACGGTGAGGGTGTGCGCCAGCCAGCGCCAACCCTCGTCCGAGGTGGCCCACACGCCCACGTTGGCGTCGGCACCCTTGTCTCCGCTGCGCGCACCCAGGAGCAGGCCGAGGGGGACCAGCCGGGTGGGCCCGTCGATCACCGGACCTGAAAGCGGTTCCGGCAGCGGGGGTTCGGGGAGCTCGGTCAGTTCCTTGGTGTGTTCGGGGTGCGGGACGCTCTCGCGGTTGCCTTCGGGGGTGATGACGGTGTGCTCGACCTCGGCCGCGGGGACCAGCGCGTGGGTGACCGCCACCCCGTCGGGGCGGGCCTCGCGTGGCGGCGCGGTGAGGTGGAACCCGGCGTAGCTGGCCAGGGCCAGCTCCACGGCGGCGGCGCCGAAGCGGCGTCCGATGACGGCGGGGTCGTGGTCGCGGGCGACCACGCGCAGCCGGGCGGTGGCCTCGTCCTGGGTGTCCCCGTGCGGGTCGCGGGCCGGGGTGAACTCGAAGCTCAGCTCACCGGGCCTGTTGTGGGCCAGGGCGGCACGCATCTGGCGTTCGGCCTGGTCCGCCTTGGCCCGGGCGTCCAGACCGGTGATCAGGAAGTCGACCTCGTTGCGGAAGCCACTGATCCCGGTCAGCCCGACCTTCAACTCGGGCGGCGGCGCCTCACCGCGCACCCCGCTGATCCGCACCCGGTCGTCGGCCTCTTGAACCAGGTGCACGGTGTCCAGGCGCGTGGTGACGTCGGGGCCCGGATAACGCGCGCCCGCGATCTCGTAGACGAGCTGAGCCGTCACGGTTCCCACGGTGACCGCGCCGCCGGAGCGGGCGTGCTTGGTGATCACCGAGGAACCGTCATGAGCGATCTCGGCGATCGGGAAACCGGGGTGGTCCAGACGTCTGTCGGCGAGTTCGCGGGCCAAAGCGTAGTTACCGCCGGTGGCCTGGGTTCCGCACTCGATGACGTGCCCGGCGGCGGTCGCCCCGGCAAGGGCGTCGAGGTCGTCGCGGGTCCAACCGAAGTGCGAGATCGCCGGGCCCACCGCAAGTGAGGCGTCGGTGACACGACCGGTCACGACGATGTCGGCCCCCGCGTCCAGGCAGCGCGCGATCCCGAAGGCGCCCAGGTAGGCGTTGGCGGTCAGGGGCCCGCCCAGATTGAGTTCCTCAGCCCGGTCCAGCAGGTCGTCCCCGGTGACACAGGCGATGCGGGGTTCGAAGCCGAGGTTGTCGGCCAGCTCGGTGAGCTTGTCGGCCAGGCCTCGGGGGTTGAGGCCGCCCGCGTTGGTGACCACGCGGACGCGGCGTTCCATGACGATCGCCAGGCACTCGCGCATCTGCTTCAGGAAGGTTCTGGCGTAGCCCCGGCTCGGATCGGCCAGCTGATCGCGGCCGAGGATGGCCATGGTGAGTTCGGCCAGGTAATCGCCGGTCAGGACGTCCACGGAGCCTTCGGTGAGCATCTCGTGAACGGCCGAGAGCCGGTCACCGTAGAAACCCGAGGCGTTCCCGACCCACAGAGATGTAGCGGTCATGGCAAAGAGAGTGACACCGGACACAGAAAAAAACAAGCACCCATGATTGTTTTTCCCTCAATCGGGCCCATGGCCGAAACCGGCCGCGATTGCCCTGTTACAGATGGCGAAAACGGGATATGCGCCCGGTATTTTGGCGCGCGTGAGTACCTCCTCCGAAGACACCAGCACCACCGCCCCCACCGACGACAAGCCTGAGAGCTCCGAGGTCGCCTCCACCCCCGAGGCCGACTCCACTCCCGAGGCCTTCCTCTCCGGTCAGCACACCGTTCCCCGCCCCAGCCTCTTCGGCGCCGAGACCTTCAGCGTCGCGGGCTTCCTCATGCTGGCTACCACCCTGTTCGCCACCGAGCTCATCGCGATCTTCAGCCGATGGGTCCTCACCCCCTCGATCTCGGAGAGCGACGCACCGAGTGTCGTTGTCCAGGGCTCGCTCACCGGTTCGGCGGTCCTCGCCGGACTGGCCGTGATCTGCGCTGCCATCGCCCTGTTCCGCGCCGGCACCACCACCCGCGCGTGGGCCCGACAGCTGGCCTCGGCGACGATACTGGCGGGCATCCTGTGCGTGATCCTGGCCGTGCTGACCTTCGTCCTGATGCCGACCCCGGTGTACCCGAACCCCTGATTCGTCCCACAACCCACACACGAACCACCCCGGACACAGGACCCCAAGAGGACGGAGGCACAGCCTCCGGCCTCTACCCGTGCCCGCCAGGAACCGCGGCCCGGCTCTTCTACCCGCGTGGGGGGCACTGACCGGAACTTGGTGCTTTTCCGGGTCTGAACAGGCGATTCTTAGGTCCCGCTTATCCGGACCCGCGGGTACGTTGGCCGCGTGAGTACCGCACCGGAAGACAACACCAGGCCCGAGAACACCAACAGCCCCGCAGCAGGTACCCCGCAGCCGAAGTTCGAACCGGGGTTCGCCACGGAGCCCCCCGTCGCGGCTCAGGGCACCGAGCCCGCGGAGGGCGGCCTCGACGGTGCGGAGCACGGTCAGGAGTACGACCACGAGCACGAGTTCGCGGTCGCTCCGGCCGAGCCCCGTACCGGCGGTGCGTTCTCCTCGGAGACCCTGAGCATCGTCGGCGCGGCGCTGCTCGCCGTGACCGTCCTGTCCGGGCAGCTGCTGGAGATCCTCACCAGCATGATCCTGGTCGGCGGCCAGGCCATCGACCCGAACCAGATCCGGCAGATCGAGATGCAGATCTGGATGGGCGGCGCGGTGGCCCTGCTCACCGTGCTCTCCTCGACCCTGGCACTGGCCCTGCTCAACAGCGGCACCCGCCACTGGGCCCGCTGGACGGCCACCGCGACGACGATCGTGGGCTTCCTGTTCGTCCTGGTGGCCGCCGCCTCGTTCCTGCTGATCCCGGAGGCCGCTCCGCAGCAGATGCTGCCGCCCATCATGGACTGACGGCAGGGCCCGCAGAAGTGCATGGGAGGGGCTGGCACCACGCCAGCCCCTCCGCACCCGTGTGTGAACGGTCAGGACACGCGGTCGATGACCAGCGGCTGGACCTTCTGCGCCACCACGTCCTCGATGTCGAAGGCGCCCTCCAGGGCCTGGGCGGCGCGGTCGAAGCGCTCTGGCTCGTCGGCGTGCAGGGTGAACAGCGGCTCCCCCGTCTTGACCTCCTCACCCGGCTTGGCGTGCAGGGTGACTCCGGCGCCGAAGGAGACCGCGTCCTCCTTACGGGCGCGGCCCGCGCCCAGGCGCCAGGCGGCCAGGCCGACCTGGTAGGCGTCCAGCCTGGTCAGTACGCCGTCCGCCGGAGCCAGCACCACGCGGCGCTCGGCGGCCTCGGGCAGGGGCGCGTCCGGATCGCCGCCCTGGGCCCGGATGAGGTCCTTCCAGGCCTGCAGGGCGCTGCCGTCGCGCAGGGCCTCGGCCGGGTCCTTCACGCCGTTCTCGCCCGGGGTCAGCCCGGTCGCGATCAGCATCTCCCGGGCCAGGGCCACGGTCAGCTCCACGACGTCGGCTGGGCCGCCGCCGGAGAGCACCTCCACGGCCTCGGCGACCTCCAGGGCGTTGCCGACCTGGCGCCCCAGGGGTGTGGCCATGTCGGTGAGCAGGGCGACCGTGCGCACGCCGTGGTCGTTGCCGATGTCCACCATGGTGCGGGCCAGTTCACGGGCGGAGTCGGCGTCCTTCATGAACGCGCCCGAGCCCACCTTGACGTCCAGGACCAGGGCTGCGGTCCCCTCCGCGAGCTTCTTGCTCATGATGGACGCGGCGATCAGCGGGATGGACTCCACGGTGCCGGTGACGTCGCGCAGCGCGTAGAGCTTGCGGTCGGCCGGGGCCAGCCCGGATCCGGCCGCGCAGATCACGCCGCCGGTGCCGGTGATGACCTGCCGCATCTCCTCGGTGGACAGCGAAGCCCGCCAGCCGGGGATGGACTCCAGTTTGTCGAGGGTGCCGCCGGTGTGGCCGAGCCCGCGCCCGGACAGCTGCGGGACGGCCGCGCCGCAGGCGGCGACGGTGGGGGTGAGCGGCAGGGTGATCTTGTCGCCGACGCCGCCGGTGGAGTGCTTGTCGGTGGTGGGCCGGGCCAGATCGGAGAAGTCCAGCCGCTCCCCCGAGGAGAGCATCGCCTCGGTCCAGCGGCTCACCTCGGCGCGGTCCATGCCGCGCAGGAAGATCGCCATCGCCAGCGCGGCCATCTGTTCCTCGGCCACATCACCACGGGTGTAGGCCCCGATCACCCAGTCGATCTGCTCCGGGGTGAGCTTTCCCCCGTCGCGCTTGGCTCGGATGATCTCGATGACGTCCATGTCATGTTCCTTCCGTGGTGAAGAAGTACTACGGGGTGGTGCGAGAAAGGCGTCTCCCCGGCCGCCGTGGTTCGACGACCGGGGAGACGCCCGTCGGGTCAGGCCAGCCAGCAGGTCAGGCCAGGTTGTGTGGGCCGAAGGCCTGGGGCAGCACCCGGTCCATGGGCCAGATGCCCTCGGGTGTGTCCACCAGCAGCTCCGGTCCACCGTGTTCGTACAGCAGCTGACGACAGCGCCCGCACGGCATCAGGGTCTCACCCTGACCGTCCACGCAGGCGAAGGCGACCAGGCGCCCGCCCCCGGTGGCGTGCAACGCGCTGACCAGCCCGCACTCGGCGCACAGGGCCAGACCGTAGGAGGCGTTCTCCACGTTGCAGCCGCTCACGGTCCGGCCGTCGTCGACCAGCGCCGCCGCGCCCACCGGGTACTTCGAGTAGGGCGCGTAGGCGTTGGCCATGGCCTCACGGGCAGCCGTACGCAAGGCCGCCCAGTCCACGTCGACAGGTGCGGTCATGACCTGCTCGCCCTCCACTGCTTACCGATGCCAGCGGGTGCGCGCAGCTTCTGGGAAGCCAGCGAGAGCACCAGCAGGGTGGCGATGTGCGGACTGTAGGTGGCCAGCTCACGCGGCAGCGAGTCGGTGCTGAAGTACCAGAACAGCAGGACGATCGCGGCGAGGAAGCCGGCCACCGCGATGCCCTTGCGGTCCTTGCGCACCTGCCACACGGCCACTACCAGCAACACCACGGCCAGAAGCAGCAGCAGCGCGTGGATGGCCGCGCCGCCGCCGCGCAGCTGGAGGGCGTCGGTGTAGCCGAACAGGGTCGCACCCATGGCCAGTCCGCCCGGTCGCCAGTTACCGAAGATCATCGCGGCCAGACCGATGTAGCCGCGGCCGCCGGTCTGACCCTCCTGGTAGATCTGCGAGGCGACGATCGCGAGGAAGACTCCGCCCATCCCCGCCAGACCACCGGAGATGACCACGGCGATGTACTTGAGCGTGTACACCGGCACACCGAGCGACTCGGCGGCGTCGGGGTTCTCACCCACCGAGCGCAGTCGCAGGCCAAAGGTGGTCTTCCACAGCACCAGGTAGCTGATCGGAACCAGCAGGATGGCGATGAGGGTCAGCGCCGACATGCGGGTGGTGAGACCGATGATCAGCGCCGCGAAGTCACTGACCAGGAAGATCCCGCTCTCGGCCACCGGCGCGAGCGCCTCCGGCAACCACGGCACCGTCAGAGTCGGGAACGACGGGGCCGACGGGGACTGGGCCGCGCCGGCACCGGGGATGTCGGCGTAGACCAGGATCGACAGGTAGCGCATGGCGCCCAGGGCGAGGATATTGATCGCCACACCGGACACGATGTGGTCCACCGCGAAGGTCACGGTGGCCACCGCGTGGATCAGGCCGCCGAACATACCGCCCAGGGTCCCGGCCAGCAGGCCGATCCACGGGTCGTTGAAGCTCCACGCGAAGTAGGCGCCGAACCAGGTCCCGAAGATCATCATGCCTTCGAGGCCGATGTTGATGATGCCCGCGCGTTCGGCCCACAGACCACCGAGGGCGGCCAGACCGATCGGGACCGCGAAGGTCAGCGTGGTGCGGACGGTTCCCGCGTCGGTCAGCATGTCCTGGCCGGTGATGACCCGCAGGCCCGCCAGGGACACGAAGACCGCCATCAGCAGGGTGAGAATGCGCCAGCGCGCCCACCCCTTGGGCCGGGACGGCTTGGCCACCGGCTCCATCACGTTGAGTTCCTGGCTCACTGTGCCTCCCCGCCGCGCTTGTCGTCGGTGCCGTCAGTGTCGGAACCACCGGAGGTGCCGTTCTCACCCTCGGAGTCCTCGGCGGAACCGTGGTCCGGGCCGCTGCCGTGGGACACGGCCGCGGGCTCCGGGGTGGTCTCGGTCGTACGACCGAGCTGCTTGCCGATCTGCTGCTGCTGGTAGCGGCGGCCCCAGCGGTGGACGATCTCGTAGACCACGACGACCGTGAGGACGATGGTGGCCTGCGCGATGACCGCGATCTCCTGCGGAATGCCGTCGAAGGGCAGGATGCCCGACGCCTGGGTCAGGAACGCCCAGAACAGGGAGGCGAACACGATACCCACGGGGTGGTTGCGGCCCAGCAGCGCGATCGCGATGCCGATGAAGCCGATCCCGACCGGGAAGTCCAGCGCGTAGTAGTGGGAGCTGCCCAGCAACTGCGGCAGGCCCACGAGTCCGGCGACCATGCCCGAGAAGAGCATGGACAGGAAGACCATCTTCTTGACGTTCACACCGCTGGCCTCGGCCGCCGTCTTGGACTGGCCGGTGGCGCGCAGCTCGAAGCCGAACCGGGTGCGGTTGAGCATGAACCAGTAACCGATACCCACCGCGATGGAGAGGAAGATCAGACCGAAGATCTCCCGCTCCGAACCGAGGAAGGTCGCCGGGATACCGGGGACCCAACCGGACTCGGGGATGGGCGGGGTACCGATGTTGTTGGTGCTGATCTCGACCGCGAGGCGGCCCTCGGTCAGCAGGTAGGCGGTGATACCCGTGGCGATCGCGTTGAGCATGATCGTGGAGATCACCTCGGACACGCCGCGGGCCACCTTGAGGTAACCGGCGATGGCCGCCCACGCGCCGCCGACCGCGATGGCAGTGAGGATGACGACGAACTGGCTGAGCACCGGGGGCAGCACGAGGTAACCGCCCACCGCGGCGGCCATCAGCGCGGCCAGCCGGTACTGGCCATCCACGCCGATGTTGAACAGCTTCATCTTGAAGCCGATCGCCACGGCCACGGCGGCCAGGTAGTAGGTGGTGCTGTCGTTGATGATCTGCACCAGGCTGTTGGGCCGGGTGCCGTACTCCAGCATGCGGTCGAAGGTGGCCAGCGGCGGGATGCCGCTGAAGTACAGCACGGCCGCGGTGACGCCGATCGCGATCGCACCGGCCACCAGGACCGCGGCGAAGGACAGCGCCATCATCGCCGCAAGGCGGTGGAAGAGCACGAACGCCAGAACGGAACCGACGAGCGCGCCGAGCGCGGCCGCGACGGGTTCGAGCAGCTGGAGGTCCAGTACCCAGGAGGAGACCAGACCGGCCACGACCGCCAGGATCAGGGCCATCGGGACGACCAGGACGTTATGGAGGGGTGTGCCCTCCTCCTTGGTCCCGTCGGCCCCGACCCGGCTCTCGTCCGGGGTCATCGGCGCCAGTACCGCCACGAGCGCGAAGGCGAGCGTGACTCCGATGATCAGCGCCGCCCAGTGCAGCAGGAACAGGTCCAGGGCGACGGTGGTCACGACACCCAAGACGACAGCCAGGAGCATCACGATCGGTGCCGCGATGGTGCGGCCTGCGGTGTTACTCATGCCCCGCCCTCGCTCTCGTTCCGGTGGGCACCCTCAGCACCGCTGTCACCTTCTGTGTGCGTCTGCGAGCCCTCCAGCCCGGCACCGGTCATGGCGGAGCCGAGCTGTTCGGGGGTGACGCTGGTCGGGTCGGCCTCCGCGACCATACGGCCGCGCAGGATGACGTGGAGTGTGTCGGACATGCCGATGAGCTCGTCGAGGTCGGCGGAGATCAGCAGGACCGCCAGGCCCGCGGCGCGCGCCTCGCGCAGCTGCGCCCAGATGGCCGACTGCGCGCCCACGTCCACGCCTCGGGTGGGGTGGGCGGCGACCAGGAAGCGCGGGGATCCGCTCATCTCCCGACCGATGATGAACTTCTGCTGGTTGCCCCCGGACAGCGCGTCGGCGATGACGTCGATGTTGGGGGTGCGCACGTCGTACTCGGCGACGATGCGCTCGGAGTCGGCGCGGGCGCCGCTCCGGTTGATCAGGGATCCGTTGACGCTGGGCCGGCGGGTCTGGTGGCCGAGGATGCGGTTCTCCCACAGCGGCGATTCCAGCAGGATGCCGTGCCGGTGACGGTCCTCGGGGATGTAGCCGACCCCGGCCTCTCGGAGGTGCAGCGTGGTCCAGCCGGTGGTGTCCCGGCCCTCGAGGGAGATGGCGCCGGAGGCGATCCGGCGCATGCCCATGATGGCCTCGATCAGCTCGGACTGACCGTTGCCCTCGACCCCGGCGATGCCGACGATCTCGCCCTGACGGATGTCCAGGGTGACGTCGTCGACGACGGGACGCCCCTCGGGGGAGAGTACGGTGACCCCGGTCATGGACAGGACGACGTGGTCGGTGACGGTGGACTCGCGCAGCTCGGGCACCGGGAGTTCGCCGCCGACCATGAGCGTGGCCAGCTGACGGGCGGTGGTGCTGTTCGGGTCGGCGGTGGCCACCGTGGTCCCGCGCCGGATCACGGTGATCTCGTCGGCCACAGACAGGACCTCGTCGAGCTTGTGCGAGATGAAGATGACCGTGAGGCCCTCGCGCTTGAGCTCGCGCAAGTTGTCGAAGAGTTCGTCGACCTCCTGCGGGACCAGGACGGCGGTGGGCTCGTCCAGGATGATGGTCTCGGCGCCGCGGTAGAGCACCTTGAGGATCTCCACGCGCTGGCGGTCGCCCACGCCCAGGTCCTCCATGAGGCGGTCGGGGTCGATGCCGAGCCCGTACTGTCCGGACAACTCCAGGATGCGGGCCCGAGCCCTGCGGCCGATGCCGTGCTTGCGCTCGGCGCCCAGGACCACGTTCTCGAGCACGGTGAGGTTGTCGGCCAGCATGAAGTGCTGGTGCACCATGCCGATGCCGTGCTTGATGGCGTCGGAGGGCGAGTTGAAGCGCACCTCTTGGCCGCGGATGTAGATGTGGCCCTCGTCCGGCTTGTGCATGCCGTACAGGGTCTTCATCAGCGTGGACTTACCCGCCCCGTTCTCGCCGACGATGGCGTGCACGGTACCGGGAGCCACGGTGATGTCGATGTCGTGGTTGGCCACGACGCCGGGAAAACGCTTGGTGATCCCGCGCAGCTCAACGGCAGCGGGTCCGTTCGACCCGCCGCCCGATGGCGTGCTGCTCATCAGACTCCTCTGTGGGAACTTGCGGCGGGGCGCGGCGGGCCTGTAATCGGCCACGGCCGGGACGCCTTCGTCGCGGTGCGGCTACCGGGTGGAGCCGAAGAGGGCTCGCCCCTTCGGCTCCGTTTTCGTGACGTCAGGTCACGACGCGGGCCCGGCGCCCGCTCCTGTGCTGTGTCCCGTGCCCGTTACGGCTGAGTGGGAACCTCGATGTCACCATCGATGATCTGCTGCTTGAGCTCGTCCAGCTCCTCCTGGATCGGCTCGATGGCCTCCCCGTTGGAGGTGGTGTAGTCGACGCCGCCGTCGCTGAGGTCGAAGCGCTGGATGCCGCCCTCGACGTTGCCGTCGACGGCCGCGCTGATCAGCTCGAAGACCGACACGTCGACCTGCTTGATCGCGGAGGTCAGGACGTACGGCTTCTGCTCGTCCTCGGCGTTCTCGTACTGGTCGCTGTCGACACCGATGAAGGTGAACTCGTTCTCGACGGCGGACTGGAGGATGCCGTTACCGGAGGCGCCGGCGGCGTGGTAGATGACGTCCGCGCCGCGGTCGTACTGTGCCTGGGCGGCCTCACGGCCCTGGGCCGGGTCGTTGAAGCCGGCGAAGTCCGGCGGCTGGCTGAGGTAGTTGATCTCGACGTCGATGTCCTCGTTGACGTGCTCGACGCCCGCGAGGAACCCGGCCTCGAACTTACGGATCAGCGGGGTCTCGACACCGCCGATGAAGCCGACGTGGTCCTCCTCGGTGGTCAGCGCCGCGGCGGCACCGGCCAGGAAGGAGGCCTGCTCCTCGGCGAAGACCAGGCTGGTGACGTTGTCGATGCCCTCGATCTCGGAGTCGACGATCGCGAAGTCGACCTCCGGGTAGTCGGGGGCGACCGACTGAACGGCCGCGTCGTAGGCGAACCCAACCGCGATGACGAGGTCGTAGCCCTCCTCGGCCATGGTGGCCAGGCGCTCTTCCTTGGCGGACTCGGCCTCACCGTCGGCGGGCTCAAAGTCCTGGGTCTGCACGCCCAGTTCCTCGGCGGCCTGCTCCAGGCCCCGGTAGGCGGAGTCGTTGAAGGAGCGGTCACCACGGCCGCCGACGTCGTAGGCCAGACCGACCTGGAGCTCGGAGGCGGTTTCTCCGTCGCCTCCGCCGTTGCCGCCACCGGCGGCACCGTCGTCTGTGGCGTTGTCACACGCGGTCAGTGCCAGCACACCCGCCGCTGCGACCGCGGCGAACTTGGCTGCGTTGCTGCGCTTCACTAGAAAGTCTCCCCTTCGCCCTCTCAGCGGTCCGCATTCCGCGCGGAACCGACCTGAGTTCTGTTGCCGGACGATATCCGCTGGCCGAAAGTACACCTAACCAACGGACGGAGTTGTTATGAAGGCGAGAGCAGAGTGACACGGGGCCTTACTTGGAAGTTACCAAGAGCACACCGAATCTGGGCAACTAGCGGGCTATTCGCTGTTATTGACCTCGCCCTCCACGCGGAAAACCAGCGCCGTGACCGTCCGTATCGTGATCTTCACTACTCCCAACGGGCCCCACATCGCCCCAACCGGTCTAGACCGGGCTAACCCACTTCGACCCCGGCGCCCTCGGGTCCGGACCCCTTCACAGCGCCCTCCCCGGCCCCTCCTACCGCTCTTGCCCCTCCTCGAGGAAGGCAGCCACGGCCTGCTTGAAGACCCTGGAGGAGACCGCGTTGGCGTGGTCCCGGCCGGGAATCTCCACAAAGGAGGCCCCGCAGCGTTCGGCGAGCTCCGCCGCACCCTCGGCCACGGTGTCCTTGACGCCCGAGACCAGGAGCATCGGGATGCCCTGGGGGCGCGGCTCCTCCTGGAAGGGGCGGGAGGCCTGCCCCCGCACACAAGCGGCCAGCGCCGCGGCGTCGTTGCCAGGCAGGGCGGCGACGGTGCGGTAGACGTGGTCGAACGGGCTGTCGCCCGCGCCGGGCTCGGCCGTGTCCAGACCGGCCAGGGCATTGGCCGGGCCGAAACCGCCCAGGACCAGGCGGCGGACCCGGTCGGGCGCGGTGAGCGCGAGCTCCCAGGCCAGCCGGGACCCCATGGAGTAGCCGACCACGTCGACGCTGGTCACACCCAGTTCATCGAGCATCGCCAGGATGTCGGCGACGAAGTGTTCGGGCAGGTAGAGCCCGCTGTCGGTGGGCTTGTCACTGGCCCCGTGGCCACGCAGGTCCGGGCCGATCACCCGGCGCCCGGCCGCCTCCAGCGCGCGCGGCCAGCCCGCGGCGCGCCAATTCATGTCGAAGTCGGTGCCGAAACCGTGCAACAGAAGCACCGGTACGGAGTCCGTCGGAGCGGGTGAAGGCAAATCCGTATAGCGCATTGTCACGTCTCCGACGAGATTCGCGGTCATGAATCCTTCCGTTTCTTATGCCGGGGGTGGGATTTGATCGAACAGACGAAGGCCCATTCAGATGTTTCTATAAACGGTTGGCCTGTTTGGCGTGTTCCGCTTGTGTCGACATCCGAACGGACCCTCATCATTGGTGGGACCTTTGGCGCATCGGTTGACACTCCGTGTCAGCGGCCCGGAGTGAGCACAACCGGCTGACCGGATCAGTCCGTCGGTGGCTTGAGCCGGACCCGGCGCTTGGGCTTGGTGTCCTCGGTCGGGACCCGGCCGACGATCCCGGCCTGCGGGGCGCTCTCCTCGACCTGGACTGCGAAGGTCACCAGCGGGTCACCGACCGGAACCACCTGCTCCTCCTCGGCGTGCAGCTCCACCACGCGCCCGGCCTTGGGCGAGGGGATGACCACGGCCGACTTGGTGGTCTCCACCTCGACCAGCGGGTCGTTGCGGCCGATGGTGTCCCCGACCGAGACCTGCCACTCCAGGACGGTGGCCTCGACCAGCCCTTCCCCCAGGTCGGGGAGGGTGAAGGTGATGTTCTCTTCTGCCATGTCGGCTAGTACTCCAGGGTTCGCTGGACCGCGAGCAGGACGCGGTCGATCGTCGGCAGGTACTGGGGCTCGAGCGGCCCCGCCGGGTAGGGGACGTCGAATCCGGTGACGCGCTGGACCGGGGCAGCCAGGTCACGGAAGCAGTTCTCGGTGATGAGGGTGGACACCTCGGCACCCAGCCCGGCAGTGAGCGGGGCCTCGTGGACGACCACGGCGCGCTTGGTGCGGGCGACCGAGGCGGCCAGCCCGGCGGCGTCGATGGGCTTGAGCCAGCGCAGGTCCAGGACCTCCAGCTCGACCCCGTCCTCGGCGGCGAGCTCGGCGACCTGGAGGCACTTGTGCACCATCGCGCCCCAGGCGACGAGGGTGGCGTGGCGGCCGGTGCGCACGATCCGGCTGGTGCCGATGGGGTCCGTGGGCTCGCTGAGCTGGACCGGGCGGCGGTCCCAGTAGCGGGCCTTGGGCTCCATGAACACGACCGGGTCGTCGGAGCGCACCGACTGCAACAGCAGGCTGTAGGCCTCGGCGGGGTCGGAGGGGGCGGCGACCTTCAGCCCGGGGGTGTGCGCGAAGAGGGCCTCGAGGCTCTCGCCGTGGTGTTCGGGGGCCTGGATACCGCCGAAGGAGGGCAGGCGCAGGGTGATCGGCATGGGTGCGGCGCCGCGGGTGCGGTAGTTCATGCGCGCCACCTGGTTGACGATCTGGTCGATGGCCGGATACGCGAAGCCGTCGAACTGGAGCTCGGGGACCGGCCGCCAGCCGTTCATGGCCAGGCCGACCGCCATGCCCATGATGGCGGACTCGGCCAGCGGGGTGTCGAAGACGCGCTGGTCACCGAACTCCTTCTGGAGTCCGTCGGTGACGCGGAAGACCCCGCCGAGGGCGCCGACGTCCTCACCGAAGACCAGGACGTCGGGGTCCTCGGTGAGCAGGGTGTGCAGGGCCCGGTTGATCGCCTGCTGCATGGACAGCTCGACCGTGCGGGGCCCGACCGCGGCGTCGGTGTGCTCGTGCTCGATCAGCTCTGTCACAGCTCGACCTCTTCCTGCCAGGTGCGGTGCTGCCGGGTCAGCTCCTCGGTGGTCTCCCGGAAGACGTGCGTGAACAGTTCGGAACCGTCGGGTTCGGGGGCGCTGGCGACCCCGTCCCGGATCTGCTCGGCGCGCTGGGCGGCCTCGGTGGCGACGGTGGCGAAGAAGGCCTCGTCGGCGTGCCCGGCCTGGAGCATCGCGGTACGCAGCAGGTCGATGGGGTCGCGTTGGCGCCAGCGTTCGGCGACGGCCTCGTCGCGGTAGCGGCCGGGGTCGTCGGAGGTGGAGTGGGGTTCGACGCGGTAGGTGAGCGCCTCGATGACGGTGGGTCCGCCGCCCTCGCGGGCGCGCTGGACGGCCTCGGCGGTGGCCGCGTAGACCGCTCCGGCGTCGTTGCCGTCGACGAGGACGCCGGGCATGCCGTAGCCCTCGGCGCGCGCGGCGATGGAGCCGCCCGCGACCTGGCGTTCGTTGGGCACGGACAGGGCCCACTGGTTGTTCTGGCAGAAGAAGACGACCGGTGTCGTGAAGACCCCGGCGAAGTTCATGGCCTCGTGTACATCGCCCTCGGAGCTGGCACCGTCACCGAAGTAGGCCATGGCCACACCCTGGTCGCCGCGCAGTCTCTCACCGACCGCCCAACCCACGGCGTGCGGGACGGGTCCGCCGACCACGGCGTTGATGGCACCGAAGCGGGAGCCCATGACGTCGTAGAGGCCGCCGTGCCACAGGGCGCGGTGGGTGGCCATGTAGCCGACCATCTCGACGCCGTAGGCCAGGGCGACGGCCATCTCACGGTAGGTGGGGAAGACGAAGTCGCGGGCGGGGTCGAGCGCGGTGGCGCTGGCGACCTGCGCGGCCTCCTGCCCCCGGACGGAGACGTAGGCGGGGAAGACGCCCTGGCGTTGCAGAGCGATGGCCTCGGTGTCCAGGTCGCGCGCGGTGCGCATGTCGCGGTAGAGGCTGCGGGTCAGTTCGGGTGCCAGGTGCGCCACGGTGATGGCGCCCTGGCCCGTCGACTCTTCGGGTGGCATGTCGAGCGGCTCCCAACGTGGCCCTGCGCGCGTCGTGGCGCGGTCGGGGCTCGGGGTGGTCACGGTATGCCTTGATTCTCCGGCTAACTGGACAGTTACGCTAGATATGTCCGAACAGTCGATACATCAGCGGACGAAGAACCTCGTTTCGTCCCCAAATGTCTAGGCTTGGACATCTCACGCGAGGGAAAACGACACACAGCGCCAAACATCACGAATCGCCATCAACACCTTGACCACCGGAAGCCACCCGAGCGTTGCGATCCGAGCACGAGGGGTGTGCCCGACAGGCGAGAGCGAGCACCTTCGCCAGCCCCGCCCACAGGAGTCGTTGTATGTCCTTACAGATACGACAAATATGACCGGAATGGGCCCTCAAGCGAGAATTTCTGACTGAATCAGGACAGTTCGGTGTAGTTACTGGCCAGTCGGGGAAACTCACGCTCCATCCCGTGCGTCAACCATGAGTACAGTCGGAACCCCTCCGCCACACACCCGTTTGGCGGTTCACACAAGAAGTACGGGCGCACCATCCCCCGATCCCCCACCCCGGCCCCCCACATCCGACGAACGTGCGCCCAGCATCTCGCCGACTGAGATTTCAATGGACGAAAACAACGTTTACCTGGTACTTCCTTAGCTCCCTGTCAAAGATGACAGCAAGGAGCTGAGCACTGCGACAAGAGCACACGAGGAGCACGCACATGGCCATGGGCGAACAGCGCAGGAGCGGCCGGCGGCCGGACTCGACCGACCAGACCATTCTGAGCGCGCTCGCCAAGGACGCTCGGACCGGCATCACGGAGATCGCCGCACTGGCCAACGTCTCCCGGGCCACCGCCTACAACCGGATCAAGCGGCTCACTGACGAGGGGGTCATCCGCGGCTACTCCGTGGTGACCGACCACTCCAAGATGGGGCTGGGCGTCACCGCGCTCGTGCTCATCTCGGGCAGTCAGCCTGACTGGCGGGCCAACCGGGAGATCCTCTCCTCCTACCCCGAGATCGAGTACTGCTGGTACGTCGTGGGATCGGCCGACATCGTCCTGCTGGTCCGCGTCGCCAACACCAACCAGCTGCGCGACCTGATCCTGAGCCGCCTCCAGTCCCTCCCCGGTGTAACGTCCACCCAGACGCTCACCGTCATCGACGAGGTCGTGCACCGACCTGTCGTCGAGCCGTCCGAGGGGAGCGAGTGACCCCGCCCCTCCCCCGGATCATCCCCTGACCGCCTCGGCGACCGACGCCATCAGTTCGGCCAGCAGTTCCGAACCGCGCGCGCGGATGGCAGCGACGTCGTCGTCAACCCCCAACACCACCTCGGCGTAGGCCTTCAGTTTGGGTTCGGTCCCCGAGGGGCGCAGCGTCACCCGCCCCCACACCCCGCCCCCCAGCTCGAAGCGCAGCGCGTCGGTCGGCGGCAGCCCTTCGCGACCGTCGGCGAAGTCGACGACCCCCGTCACCTTCAGGGGGCCGAACGCGGCGGGCGGTTCGGCGCGCAACCGCCGCATCGCCGCGGAGATCTCCGAAAGGTCCTCCACCCGCACCGACAGCTGGTCGCTCAGGTGCAGGCCGTACTTACGGGCCTGGTCGTCGAGCAGGTCCACCAGGGTGCGCCCGTGGCTCTTGGCCTCGGCCGCCATCGACAGCGCCAGCAGCGCCGCGCTGATCCCGTCCTTGTCGGCCACCGGACGGCCCCGGTCACCGCCCGCGCAGTAGCCCAGCGCCTCCTCGTAGGAGAACACCCGCTTGTGCCCGGGAGCGCCCGCGCGGGCCAGCCACTTGAACCCGGTCAGGGTCTCCTCGTAGTGCACGCCCCGGTCCCGGGCGATCTTGCCGAGCAGACTGGAGGAGACGATCGAGGTGGCCACCACCCGGTCGTCGCCGCTCGTGTGGTCGAGCACGTACTGGGCAAGCAGACCGCCTACCTCGTTCCCGGTGAGCAGACCGTGCCCGGGAACCGCCAGCGCCAACCGGTCGGCGTCGGGGTCGTTGGCCACCACCAGGTCGGCCCCGCGAGTCCGGCCCGCAGCGAGGGCCAGGTCCATCGCCCCCGGCTCCTCCGGGTTGGGGAAGGCGACCGTGGGGAAGTCCGGGTCCGGCTCGAACTGCTCGGCCACCACCGCCGGAGCCGCGAAACCGGCCCTTTCGACCGCCTCCATCAGCACCCGGCCGCCTACCCCGTGCATGGGCGTGTAGACCACCGAGAGGTTCCGGGGCCCCTCCGGCACCAGCGCGGTCACCGCGTCCAGGTACCCGGCGACCGCCTCGGGCCCCAGCACCGTCCAATCCTCGCCCAGCGGGAGCGCGCCGACCGGCCCCACCGCATCGATGGCAGCGGAGATCTCGGTATCCACCGGGGAGACGATCTGGGATCCCGCGTCGTCACCGGACCCGCCCACGTAGACCTTGTAGCCGTTGTCCTGGGGCGGGTTATGGCTGGCGGTCACCACGATCCCGGCGTCCGCGCCCAGCGCGCGCAGGGTGTGCGCCAGCACCGGTGTGGGCAGTGGTTCGGGCAGCAGGGACACCCGGTGCCCGGCCCCGGTCAGCACCGCCGCGCTGTCCCGCGCGAAGTCCGCCGACCGGTGCCGGGCGTCATAACCGATCACCACGTGCCTGCCGCCTTCGCCCAGCCACGCCCCGATCCCCGCGGCGGCGCGCATGACCACCACCCGGTTCATCCGGTTGGGCCCGGCCCCCAGCGCACCGCGCAACCCCGCCGTACCGAACTCCAGCCGGGCGGCGAAGCGATCGGTGAGATCGGCCAGGGCCTGCCCGTCCCCGACCTCCACCCTGGCCAGCAGGGCGCCCAGTTCTCCCCTGGTCACGGGGTCGGGGTCCTGGTCCAGCCATTCCCTGGCCTGGAGGAGAAGGGCGGAGTCGAGCATGGGGAGGTCCTTTCCGAATGACGAGTCCGGATGGCGAGCCACCGGGGGTGTTCTTTCCCGTTCGACCGCCGGGGAGGGTGCTGCAAGACGAGACAAGCCGCTAGCGAGGAACGAGCGTCAGGCGCCGTCGAGGATGAAGCATCCCTCCGCAAAGGCGGAGAACACGGGCCAAAGCGAAGCGGAGGCCCAAAATCAGATCTCTCAGATCTTGGCCACGATGTCGGCGAGCAGTCGGCCCACGGTGGCGGCGGAGTCGCGGCCGGTGGCCAGGACGTCCTCGTGGTCGAGGTTGGCGCCCTCCAGCCCAGCGGCGATGTTGGTGACCAGGGACATGCCCAGGACGCGTGCGCCGGCCTCGCGGGCGGCGATGGCCTCCAGGACGGTGGACATGCCGACCAGATCGGCGCCCATCGCGCGGAGCATCCGGATCTCGGCAGGGGTCTCGAAGTGCGGGCCGGGCATGGCCGCGTAGACGCCCTCGGACAGGTCGGGGTCGACCTGGCGGGCGATGGCGCGCAGCTCGGACGTGTAGGTCTCGGTGAGGTCCACGAAGTTCGCACCGGCCAGCGGTGACTGCGCGGTCATGTTGATGTGGTCGGCGATGAGCACCGGCGAGCCCACGGCGTAGTCGGTGTTGATGCCGCCCGCCGCGTTGGTGAGCACGATGGTCTTGGCTCCCGCCGCGGCGGCGGTGCGGACGTTGTGCACGACCACGTCGGTGCCGTGGCCCTCGTACAGGTGGGTGCGGCCCAGGAAGGCGAGCACGTTGCGGTCGCCGTCGGCGATGCTGCGGATGGTACCGCTGTGGCCGTCCACGGCCGGGGGCAGGAAGCCGGGCAGTTCGGCCGAGGCGAACTCGTCCTTGGAGTCGCCGATCAGGTCGGCGGCGGTCGCCCAACCGGACCCCATCACCAGGGCCACGTCGTAACTGTCCACACCGGTGCGCGAACGCAGCTCGGTTGCGGCTTCCTCGGCCACGGCCTGGGGTGTGCGAGTCACTGCGCATTCTCCGTTCGTCGGTACCGCGTGCGCGGTTCGGGGTGGGTTGCGGGTTCCGGGGTTGTGTGAGCCCGGGTTCTGGCAGGCGAGCTGAGGGGGCGCACCATCACGTCCTGGGGGCCCGCACTGCCGGGGACGACCTTGCCGGTGAAGTCGAATCCCGCGGCCCGGTAGGCGCGCTGCGCTGGCTGGTTGGCCTGATTGACACACAGCACGATCCGTTCGGCGTGCGGTGCGACCTCGGCGACCAGCCGGTCCAGCAGGGGCGCGGAGCACGAGGCCCGACCGACCCCCCGGCCCTGCCATTGTGGCGTGACGTAGTAAGCGCGCATCAGTACGGCGCGCTCCGGCGCGTCGACCAGTTCCGAGCCGATCACGCGGTCCAGGACCCCGAACCCGGCGCAGGCGACCCGCGCCGAGTCCGGGCCGGTCAGCGCGCCGTCCAGGGCCACGATCGCGTACGGGACGCGTTCGGGGTCCTGGTCGGCATCGGGCAGGGTCCTCACGGGCAGGCCGGTGAAGCGCAGCTGCTCGGGCGGGAGGTCATGCTCGAGCACGGCCTCGCGCAGCAGGACGGCCTCGGCGGACCCTGTGTCCAGCCGGACCAGGCGCACCTGGGTGGTGTCCCAGCGCCCGGCCGCCCTCTTGCGTGAACCCCGCCAACGCGTCATCGGGGCTCCGGGAGCTGGGGGACGGGGTGGTAGCCGGTCTGCACCGGCCGGGAGAGCACCCTCTGCATGCCGTGTTCGCCCGCGTCGTAGCGGCGCCCGGTGGGCGTGAACCCGGCGGCGCTGTACGTACGTTCCCCCAGCTCGTTTCCGTCGTTGAGGCACAGCACGATCTGGGTGGCCCGCGGATCCACGGCAGCGACGAACAGGTCGAGCAGCGGGGCGGCACAGGCGGCCCGGCCGATCCCCCGACCCTGGTGTTCGAGAGCGATGTAGAAGGCCCTCAGCTGTACGGCGTCGGCCGGATCGTCGACCAGATCGCGTAGCTGGCCGACCCGGTCGATGATGCCGAAGCCCACACAGGCGTCCAGGACAGCACTCCGCTCTGTCAGGGTCCCAGAGTTGAGGACGATCGCGTACGGAAAGCGTTCCGGGTCCTCGTCGGCACGCGGCAGGGTGTGCACCGCCTCGTCGACGAAGCGGCGCTGGTCGGGGGCCACCCGTTGGCGGGGCAGGACCTCGCGCAGCAGGGCCACCTCGGGGGTGGTGCGGTCCAGGCGGACCAGGCGCAGCCCGGGGACACGCTGGGGTTCGGGCACCTCGACCTGTGGGACGAAAGGATCGGGAGTGCTGGTTTCGGCCTGCTCGGGGGTGTTCGCTGACACCGTTCCTCCACTCGGCTGTCGGACCGGGCCCGCCCCGGAAAGTGGGGACGGGCCGGGCCGCCAGTCTTACACCCCGACCGGGTGCCAGACCGTCTTGGTCTCCAGGAAGGGCGTCAACCTGGAGGTTCCGGGGTCGGTGTCGAGCCAGGCGTCCTCGCCGCCGTCGGCCTCGGGTCCGGGGCGCAGCACCCGAGTGAGGGTGGTCGCCGCGTCCCGCTCGAACTCCACCACCGAGTCCCCGGCCCCGGTCAGGTCCAGGGCGTTGACGTCGGCGTGCGAGGCCAGGTGCGGACCAATCTCCGCGGCCTTGCCGGTGAGCAGGTTGACCACACCACCGGGCAGGTCGGAGGTGGCGAGCACCTCGGCCAGCTCGATCGCGGTCAGCGGCGCCGTCTCGGAGGTGACCACCACGGCGGTGTTGCCGGTGGCGATGACCGGGGCGAGCACCGAAGTCAGCCCGAGCAGCGGGGCGTCCTGCGGTGCGAACACCGCGACCACCCCGGTGGGTTCGGGTGCGGAGTGGTTGTAGAACGGCCCAGAGACCGGGTTGGCCCCGCCCAGGACCTGGGCGAACTTGTCGGTCCAGCCCGCGTAGTACACCCAGCGGTCCACGGCCGCGGACACGATCCGGTCGGCCTCGGCCGCGGACAGCCCCTGGGCGTCCACGAGCCGGGCGGCGAACTGGGCGCGGCGCCCCTCCATGACCTCGGCGACCCGGTACAGGATCTGGCCGCGGTTGTAGGCGGTGCGCCCGGACCAGCCGCCGAAGGCCTTGCGGGCCGCGCCGACGGCGTCGCGCGCGTCCTTGCGGGAGGCCAGCGAGGCGTTGGCCAGGTGGGTGCCGTCCGCTGAGGTCACGGGGTAACTCCTGCCCGACTCCGAACGCGGGAAGGCCCCGCCGAGGTAGAGCTTGTAGGTCTTCTTCACGGCCAGGCGCGCCGGAACGGCAGCCGACTCAGCCGGCTGGGCCGCCGTCTCGGTCTCAGCCGACTTGGCGGCCTTGGCCTTGGCGCCGCCCTTAGCAGCGCCCTTCTTCTTGTTCTCGCGCCGCTCAGCCAAGGTAGGCCTCCAAACCGTGTCGCCCGCCCTCGCGGCCGTATCCCGACTCCTTGTAGCCGCCGAAGGGGCTGGTCGGGTCGAACTTGTTGAACGTGTTTGACCAGATCACACCGGCGCGCAGGCGCTCGGCGGTCCACAGCATGCGGGAGCCCTTCTCGGTCCACACCCCCGCGGACAGCCCGTAGGGGGTGTTGTTGGCCTTGGTCACGGCCTCCTCCGGGGTGCGGAAGGTCAGCACCGACAGCACGGGGCCGAAGATCTCCTCGCGCGCCACCCGGTGCGCCTGGCTGACGCCAGTGAGCACGGTGGGCGCGAACCAGTAGCCGCGCTCGGGCAGGTCGCAGGCGGGCGACCAGCGCTCGACGTTCTCCTCGTCGGCGGTGGCGGTGAGCTCGCGGACCCGCTCCAGCTGGGCGGCGGAGTTGATCGCGCCGATGTCGGTGTTCTTGTCCAGTGGGTCACCCAGGCGCAGCTTTTCGATCCGTGCCTTGAGCCGGGGCAGGAACTCCTCGGCGACGGACTCCTGGACGAGCAGGCGCGAACCGGCGCAGCACACGTGGCCCTGGTTGAAGAAGATGCCGGAGACCACGCCCTCCACGGCCTGGTCCAGGGCAGCGTCGTCGTAGACGATGTTGGCGCCCTTGCCGCCCAGCTCCAGGGTGACGCGCTTGTCGGTCCCAGCCACGGCGCGGGCGATCTGGCGGCCGACCTCGGTGGAACCGGTGAAGGCGACCTTGTCGGTGCCCGGGTGCTCGACCAGGGCCCGGCCGGTCTCCCCGGCGCCGGTCAGGATGTTGACCACACCCGGGGGCAGCTCCGCCTCCTGACAGATCTGCGCGAAGACCAAAGCGGTCAGCGGGGTGGTCTCGGCGGGCTTGAGCACCACGGTGTTGCCGGTGGCCAGGGCCGGGGCGATCTTCCACGCGAGCATGAGCAACGGGAAGTTCCACGGGATGACCTGTGCGGCCACGCCGAGCGGCTTCGGGTCGGGGCCCAGCCCGGCGTGGGCGAGCTTGTCGGCCCAGCCGGCGTAGTAGAAGAAGTGCGCGGCGACCAGCGGGAGGTCGACGTCGCGGGTTTCCTTGATGGGTTTGCCGTTGTCCATCGACTCTAGGACGGCCAGCTCGCGCGAGCGCTCCTGGATGATCCGGGCGATGCGGAACAGGTACTTGCCGCGTTCGGCACCGCTCATGCGGCTCCACACGGTGTCGTAGGCGCGTCGGGCGGCGGCGACGGCGCGGTCGACGTCGGCCGGGTCGGCCACGGCCACCTGGGCGAGCTTCTCCTCGTCGGCCGGGTTGAGCGAGGTGAGGTACTCACCGCTCTGCGCCGGGGCGAACTCGCCGTCGATGAACAGGTCGTAGGTCTCGCGCAGGCTGACGACGGAGCGGGACTCCGGTGCGGGCGCGTACTCGAAGATCACGGCTCAGTCCTGCGTGTAGTAGTCGGGGCCCGGGTAGGTGCCGGTGGACAGCCTGGTGCGCTGCATGAGCAGGTCGTTCAGCAGGCTGGAGGCGCCGATCCGGAACAGGTCCGGGGTCAGCCACTCCGGCCCGGCGGTCTCGTTGACTAGCACCAGGTTGCGGATGGCGTCCTTGGTGGTGCGGATGCCGCCCGCGGGCTTAACGCCGATCCGGCGGCCGGTGGCGGCGAAGTGGTCGCGCACGGCCTCCAACATGATCAGCGTGACCGGCAGCGTCGCGGCTGGGGCGACCTTGCCTGTGGAGGTCTTGATGAAGTCACCGCCCGCGCGCATCGCCAAGTAGGAGGCGCGGCGCACGTTGTCGTAGGTGACCAGTTCACCGGTCTCCAGGATGACCTTCAGGTGGGCGTCACCGCAGGCCTCCTTGACCGCGACGATCTCCTCGTGGACCTTCAGGTAGTCGCCGGACAGGAAGGCGCCGCGGTCGATCACCATGTCGATCTCGCTCGCACCGTCGGCGACCGCCTGCCGGGTGTCGGCCAGTTTGACCTCCAAGGGCGCGCGCCCGGCGGGGAAGGCGGTGGCCACCGAGGCCACGCCGATCCCGGTGCCGCGCAGCGCCTCGACGGCGGTGGCGACCATGTCCGGGTAGACGCACACGGCGCCCACGTGCGGCACGGTGCGGTCGGTCGGATCGGGCAGGGCGGCCTTGGCGCACAGGGACCGGACCTTGCCGGGTGTGTCGGCGCCCTCGAGGGTGGTCAGGTCCACCATGGAAATGGCCAGGTCGATGGCCTTCGCCTTGGCGGTGGTCTTGATCGACCGGGTGGACAGGTCCTGGGCACGGGCGCGGGCGCCGACCTCGTCGACCCCCGGAAGGCCGTGCAGATAGGCCCGGAGCGCGTGGTTGGTCGTCGCCTCGGGCGCGAATGCGGTGTGGGGCACGGGCACCTACAGCTCGTCGGTTCAACTGGGGCCGCGCGCTGCTGCCAGCGCAAACGGCGTGTCCTCGCTCGACGCGGGGTGGGTGTCCCCCGCCGTCAGGCAGTCACCATAACCCCGGGCCGGGTCGCCGTCAGGCCCCCGCGGGTATGCACCTCGCAAGGTTGGAGAAGGCTCCAAGGCGACACCGCTGGTGGAATCGTCCTTTCATCCAATCCTGCGCAAAGAAAGCCCAAAAATCGCGGTTTCGGCTCTCCCGGTCGGCACAGCAGAGCCACCTGCGGTCTAGACCGGACTCGGCCTCTGCGGAGGCGGAGTCCGGCCGTGCGGAGGTCGGCCCCCGGCCGCAGGAACCGCTCAGTCGTCGAAGGAGAGGCTGCGGCGCCTGCGGTCCGCCGCTAGGTCTTCCTCCAGCATCTCCCGCATGATCCCGGCGTCCCGTGGACAGGTCTCCTCCAGGTGCCGCCACCCCGTGAACCGCAGGGTTGTAGGCAGATCCACCAAGCCGGTGATCGCGTCCCAGAAAGCGTCCCAGTTCATCCCGTAGAAGCCGGGGAAGCCCAACTCGGCCTTGAGCACCCGGTGGAGCTCCCACGGGGTGGACACGCTGCCCAGATCCACCGTCACCTCGTCCGGGACGACGGAGCCGTCAAGGGTGAGCACGACCGGGTCGGACAGGCGGCCGAGCTCCCGGGACAGGCACGTCACCGCGGCCGCCCCCTCCGGGCAGACCTCGTTGGCCCTGTTCCAGCCGACCACGCGGATCCCACCGAACCGCCCGCTCGCCTCAACGAGGGCATCGGTCAGCTCGGACCAATCCCGCCCGGCCTCGGACGGAAGGCCCAGAGCGCGGACGAAAGCGGAACGAATTCCACTCTCGGTGGATTCCCCCGAGATATCGATCAGCACTACTACTCCTTTTCCACAGGGGCCGGACTCGGCCGCCTCGCTCTTCGTGACACAGTGCGACGGCAAATGGCCGCTGTTGCGAAGGCCCGCGATCAACTCGTTGGAGTTTTCGGCGGCGCCCATGACCTCTTACCCGCGGGTAGGGATGCTCTGTCAGACCGTGCCCACCGGACGGGGCGCTCGCGGGCTCGGTCTCGTCCGCAGGGCCTACCCTGGACCCATGGCGGAGTTCCGGATCAGTAGTGACGACAGTCAGGTCGACCTGCGCAGACTGGCCACGGCGTTGGCCGAGTCGCAGGGGTGGGCGCGCGAGGACGTGGATATCTGGGACAACCGCCGGGGCGAGGTGATCGTGACGATCAACGACTCCCTCCTGCGCAAGCCCGAGGCCGACCCGCTGCACCGCCCCCGGCACACCCCGCACGCGGTGCACGACGCCTGTGAGCTGCTGCGCCGGGAGGACGCCTCGCTGCGCGGGGTGGACTTCCGCTACCTCAAGGCCGAGAGCGCCCGGTTCTTCTCCGCCGGGTGGACCCTGGCCGACCTCCAGCACGCCCTGGCCCACCGGCCGGACGGAGTGGACTGGGAACGGGGCCCCGAGTACCGGGGCACCCGGTGGTTCGCCCACCGGCTGGCGGCCTGGAAGACCCCGGACGGCGATATCCGGCCCTCGCAGTCGCAGGAGTCGGCACAACTGCGGGTGATCAGCAGGGCCGGGCTGCCCATGGACATCGGCCTGCCCGAGGAGACCGAACTGTCGGCGCGGCCGGTGGCCAGCCCGGCGGTGGCGCGTTCGGCCGCCGACGACGCCCGCCGCCTCATCCGGCAGAACACGCGCACCACCACGGACACCCTGGCGCACCAGGACCGCACCTCGGCGCACATCAAGCGCGCCGGGGACCGCACCGACTGACGCGCACGCCGGTCAGCCGATGGGGCTTCGACCCGTGTGGGTTCAGCCCGTGCCGCGGTTCCGTTCGCGGTCGGCTCGGGCGCTCTCCACGACGTTGACCGCGCCGTCGGCGAAGTTGCCCAGGAGCAGTTCGAACGGGCCCCGGCCCACGGCCCAGCGCCACAGGCAGGCGAAGACGAACGAGCCCAGAATGAACATCTCCAGGTACCAGGGGCCGCCCGCGGCGTTCTGCGGGTGCAGGGCCACGATCACCGCCAGGACCAGGATGTGCCCGGAGTAAACGGTCAGCGGCATCCGGCCCACGGAGGTCAGCGGGTACATCAGGCGCGGCAGCCGCTCGGCGAGCAGCATGCACACGACCAGTACGACCAGCGCCTGGCCGACCGCCTCGAAGATCTCGAAGGTGGTGCCGGTGTGCGGGGTGTTCACCGCCAGCCACCACCAGGAGTCCGTGGGCACCTGCCCGCTGATGCTGTGCGCGGCGTCGGTCGCGGCGTACCGCGCCTCCTCGGCCGTCCCGGGGTCGACCGAGCTCAGCGAGCCGCCGTTGAGGATGTGCGCCTCGGTCAACCGGTCCCATCCGCCCAGCGGGTTGAGCAGGACCCAGGACCCCAGGTAGCCGGTGGCCGCCATGAGCACGCCGGCGACCGCCATCCGGATCCGCACAGCAGTGGCGGTCAGGTCGGTCCGCCCCACCGCCATACCGGCGATGACGAAAGCCATGAAGGTGATCGCCGGGTAGTAGCCGGTCAGGAAGAACTCGGTGAAGGAGGTGAGCGCGGCCGTGCGCAGGCCGCCCGGGAACAGGTCCTGGCGCAGCAGGAACGACACGACAGGTCCCAGCAGGGTGAGGATCCCGGCAGCCGTCCACAGCAGGGCGGCGCGCGCCCGGAGCAGTGGAAGCGCCAGCACGAAAAAACCGGCGTAGTAGGTGAGGATGATCGCGACCGGGACAGCGAAGGCGTCCAGGACGAACCCGAGCAGCCCGATCAGCAGCGCGCGGGCCAGGATGCGCACACCGGCCCGGCGCAGGGAGTCCCCCTCGACCGGCCGGGTCCGGCCGGTCATCAGGGCCAGGGACACCCCGGCGAGGAAGGCGAACAGGGCGGAGGAGTTGCCGCGCACGAGGCTGTGCAGCTCCCAGCCCTGCTCTTCCGGCAGCAGCCCGAAGGAGACCACGCCGAGGTGTACGGCGAACATCCCGAACACCGCCAGCGCCCGAGCGGCGTCGATGCCGTCGATACGTCGTTTGGCTGGAGGCCGGGCGTCGGGGACCGCGCCGGTGTCCTCTGACTGATTCTGTGCCACATCCGCCAGGCTATGCCGCGTTCGCGCGGGTATCCAAAGTCCTGACGCTCCCCTGACGGCCACAGCCGGCCACACCCGAAGACGCCCGGGGCCCCGGGGCTGCTGCCCCGAGGCCCCTCAGCTGCGGGTGAACCGCGAGCGGGATCGTGCCCGGACTCAGTCGTCGGCGGCCAGGTCGCTGAAGTAGTCCAGCGCCTCCGGGTTGGCCAGCGAGTCGCGGCTGGCGACCTTCTCCGGGCTCTCGCCCATCAGGATGCGCTTGACCGGGACCTCCAGCACCTTGCCGGACAGGGTGCGCGGCACTGACTCGATGACGCGCACCCGGTCCGGGACGTGGCGCGGCGAGCAGTCCGTGCGGATCCGGCGGGCGATCTCCTTGGGCAGGCCGCCCTCCAGGTCCGCGCCCTCGCGCAGCACCGTGAAGAGCTCGATCCGGGAGGACCCGTCCTGCTGGGGTACGTCCACGACCAGGGCATCCACAACGTCCTCCAGGGCCAGGACGGCGCGGTAGATCTCGCTGGTGCCCATGCGCACGCCGCCGCGGTTGATGGTGGAGTCCGAGCGGCCGTAGATGATCGCGGTGCCGCGCTCGGTGATCTCGATCCAGTCGCCGTGCCGCCAGATGCCGGGGTAGACGGCGAAGTAGCTGTCCTTGAGCCGCTCCCCGTCGGTGTCGCCCCACAGGAAGACCGGCATGGACGGCGCGGGTTCGGTGACCACGAGCTCGCCGACCTCACCGATGAGCTCGTTGCCGTCGGGGTCCCAGGAGGCCACGGCCATGCCCAGGCCGCGCGACTGGATCTCGCCCTCGTGGACGGGCAGGGTGGGGGTGCCGCCGACCAGGCAGCTGCAGATGTCGGTGCCGCCGCTGGTGGAGAACAGCCACAGGTCGTCGCCGAACTCCTCGTACACCCAGGAGAAGGCTTCGGGGCTGAGCGGGGAGCCGGTGGAGCCGATCGCCTTGAGCGCGGACAGGTCGCGGCCCTGGCGCGGGTGGACGCCCTCCTTCATGCAGGAGGACAGGTAGCCGGCGCTGGTCCCGAAGACCGTCACCCCGGCCTCGGCGGCCAGGTCCCAGAGGGCACCCAGGTCGGGAGACGCCGGGCTGCCGTCGTACAGCACGATGGAGGCCTTGGTCAGCAGCACGCTGACCAGGAAGTTCCACATCATCCAGCCGGTGGTGGTGAACCAGAAGACCCGGTCGTGCGCCTGGGCGTCCAGGTGCAGGTTCAGGTTCTTGAGCTGCTCGAGGAGGATGCCGCCGTGGCCCTGGACGATCGCCTTGGGCAGGCCGGTGGTGCCCGAGGAGTAGAGCACCCACAGGGGGTGGTCGAAGGGGACCGGGGTGAAGGTGAGTTCGGCACCCGCCCCGCGCTCGGTGAGCTCGGCCCAGGGCAGGCTCCCCTCGAGGGCGGCACCGGGGGTGAGGTAGTCGAGCAGGACCGTGTGCTCGACGGTGGGCAGCGCGGCGCGCAGCTCCTCCACCACCGGGCGGCGGTCGAAGTCCTTGCCGCCGTAGCGGTACCCGTCCACGGCCAGCAGGACCTTGGGTTCGATCTGGGCGAAGCGGTCGATCACGCTGCGCACCCCGAAGTCGGGCGAGCAGGAGGACCAGATCGCGCCGAGGGAGGCCACGGCGTAGAACGCGGCGGCGGTCTCAGGGAGGTTGGGCAGGTAGGCGGCGACCCTGTCGCCCTCGCCGACCCCGAGCTCCCGCAGGCCCGCGGCGATCGCGGCGGTGCGCTCGCGCAGGTCGCCCCACGTCCAGGAGTCGAGCGCGCGGAGCTCGGTGGCGTGCCGGATGGCCACCTCGTCGGCGGCACGTCCCTCGAAGACGTGCTCGGCGTAGTTGAGGGTGGCGCCGGGGAACCACTGGGCGCCCGGCATGCTCCGGTCGGCCAGGACCCGCTCGTAGGGGGTCTTGGAGCTGACCCCGTAGAACTCCCAGATCGATGCCCAGAAGCCGTCGACGTCCGTCACCGACCAGCGCCACAGGGCGTCGTAGTCGAAGTCCGCGGCGGCGGTGGACCCGCTCTCACCGAAGGCCTTGACCCCCTTTTCCTGTGCGGCCCATCGGGCGAACGCGACGATGTTGGACGACTCGATCCGGTCCTCGTCGGGCTCCCAGAGCACACGGGGCACGCTGCTCTCCGTCATTGCAGGCCTTCCCAATAGCGTGGCTGTGTGTTGCTGTGAGACCCATCTAACAACACCCCATGATCGGGGACACGGCCCGGTCCGGCCTAACGGATACCCGCGACAGCGGCGAAGTACGCAGGTCATGGCGGGGGCCACCGAAACGTGGAACGCCCACCCCCGAAGAGGATTCGAAGGGTGGGCGGGCCACGTTGACCGCGATGGGGAGTCAGGTTCCGTGCGACACCCAGGCCAAAGATCCGACCATCAGACGAGCTGGCGGACGGCGGCGACCGCGTCCAGCGGGGTGTCCACGACCAGGGCGCCGGTGGCTTCCAGGCGCTCGCGGGCCATCAGGCCGCTGGCGACCAGGATCGGCTGGGCCCCGGCCTCGCGGGCGGCGCGGGCGTCGTCGTCGATGTCGCCGATGAGCACCACCTTCGACGGGTCCAACTCCTGGTGCTCCAGGTGGTAGACCAGGTGCTCGGCCTTGGAGTCGTGCTCGGTCTCGAACTTGCGGCCGTCCACCCGCGTGAAGTGCGGGGTCAGCCCGCGCTCGGTGATGAGGGGCACCAGGTGCCCGTGCGAGGCCATGGACAGCAGGGACTGGGTACCGCCCGCGCTGGCCCACTCGTGGAGGACGTCGGGTACACCCGAGGCCAGCTCGCAGGTGTGCAGCTGCTCCAGGTAGCTGGAGTCGTAGATCTTCTCGGCGCGCTCCCACTCGTCCTCGGCGAAGCTCCGGCCGAGGAGCTCCTCGTAGCAGGGAATGAGGGGGCGGCGGAAGACGGAGCGCCAGTAGTCCATCTCGACCGGCGCGCGGCCGAACTGGGCACAGACCGCGTTGACCGCGGCGAGGTTGGCGTGGTTGTCGTCCAGGAGGGTGCCGTTCCAGTCCCAGACGATGTGGTGGGTGTTGGTTTTCAGGGAAGTCATCTCAGCCATTGGGAGAACTTTACGACCAGAGGGACCGCCTCCGATATGCGTTTTCCGCCACCCCATGGGGGTTTGCCCTGGCCAGGCGGTGCTCTGGCGGTGGGGCCGACTCCGGTGGCCAGGGTAGGTCCGCCGGAAGCGCCCTACTGTTTACCGGCCGTCCCAGGATCCATGCTGGCCCGGCCCCTGCCGGTTCCCCGGGGCGTACCCCGGTCAGGTTCCGGGAGGAGGGCTCTGCGCGGCCCCGGGGCCAGGACCCTGCCAAGTGCCATGGCCCTGGCCGTGATCGTGCCCCTGGGGAGTGTGACCGCGCGGGGGAGCCTGCCAGGCGCCGGGGCCGGGGTCCTGAGCGGGTCGGCTGGCCGCGCGCTGGTCCTGCTTCTGAGCGCGCTTCTCGGCGCGAACCTTACGGCCCTTGCGGATCGCCCACACCCCGAGGATGAGCATCAGCGGGAACACGATCACGATCAGCAGGGGCAGCAGCACGGCCAGGAGCGCCACGAAGAAGCTGGCGACGTCCTCCAGGAAGGAGACCACGGGCGCGCCGAGACCGAAGGTGAGGACGTTGATCACCGGCCGGGCGATTGCCTTGGCCAGGTGGAAGAACAGGGCGATCGTCGCCCCCGCGATCACCGCTCCCCAGACGACCCCGCCCGTGACGGCCGACATCCCGGAGGCCTCACCGGTGATTTCGGTGAGCGTGAAGGTGGAGGCCCCGGCACCGAAGGTGATACCGCCCGAGGTGGGTCGGATGAAGGTCTGTAGGACGTCGTTGATGGTGTCGATGGCGGGCACCTTGTCGGCCACGAACTCCACGACGAGCAGCACCCCGAGGATGATCAGGGTGACGGGGTGCTCCAGCCACGTCCAGGTCGGGCTCAGCGGGAGGAGGTCGGTGTAACGGGCGAGCAGACCGAGGACGAGGAGGGGTATGTAGGCGTTCAGCCCGGCGGCCGAGGCCAGGCCGATACCGGTGAGGGAGGCGAACATGCGGTTCCTTCGTGCGCGCCGGACAGGGGGCCGAACAGGACCGGGTGCCGGGCCGAGGGCGCGGACCGGCACCAGTCACCTGTCGTAGATGCTCGTGGATGGCGGGTGGTTTCGCCTACACGCCTTTATTGGCGGTAATTCTCGACCTCGGAGACGGGTCGGACCTCGGCCTCGTCCGGGTCCTGACCGAACTCGCGGCGGGCCCGGCGCTGACGGAGGAGGTCCCAGCACTGGTCGAGTGACTCCTCGACCTCCTTCATCCGGCCGCGCTCCTTCGGGTCCAGCCCTCCCGGAGTAGAGCGGAGCGTGTGCTCCTCGTCCATCAGACCGCGGATGGTCGTCATGATGTCTTGCTCGTCGCTGTCGCTCATACCGCCATGGTCAGCACGGCCCGGGACCGGGGCAAGGGCTCCGGTCCCGGGATTGCCCGGTCTAGACGGAACGTTTGCGCGAGACCACGAACGCGAGGACCGCGGCGCCGATGGCCATCAGGCCGCCGATCACCAGGGCTGTGACACTGGCGCCGGTCACCGGCAGCCTGGGCTTGTCGGCCGGAGTTTCGGGCTTGGGCGGCACGGGGTCGGTGGGGTAGGTGGGCGGGTCAGACGGACTCGGCGACACCGTGGGCGACGGTGACGGACTCGGACTCGGAGATTCGGTGGGCGACGGAGACGGGGTCGGATCAGGACTGGGTGACTCCGTCGGCGTCGGATCCGGCGACGGACTCGGCGACTCGGTCGGACTCGGCGTCGGGCTCGGTGTGGGAGACGGGGTCGGATCAGGACTAGGTGACTCCGTCGGCGTCGGATCCGGCGACGGACTCGGCGACTCGGTCGGACTCGGCGTCGGGCTCGGTGTGGGAGACGGGGTCGGATCAGGACTAGGTGACTCCGGCGGCGTCGGATCCGGCGACGGACTCGGCGACTCGGTCGGACTCGGCGTCGGGCTCGGTGTCGGAGACGGGGTCGGATCAGGACTAGGTGACTCCGGCGGCGTCGGATCCGGCGACGGACTCGGCGACTCGGTCGGACTCGGCGTCGGGCTCGGTGTCGGAGACGGGGTCGGATCAGGACTAGGTGACTCCGGCGGCGTCGGATCCGGCGACGGACTCGGGCTCGGGCTCGGAGTCGGAGTAGGGCTCGGGGTCGGGCTCGGGGTCGGGCTCGGGGTCGGAGTCGGAGTAGGGCTCGGGGTCGGAGTCGGAGTAGGGGTCGGGCTCGGGGTCGGAGTCGGAGTAGGGCTCGGGGTCGGGCTGGGCGATTCGGTCGGCGACGGCGTGGGAGTCGGGGTCGGGCTGGGCGAGGGCTGGAGCGGGTGGCAGTCGGCGCGGACATCGCCCAGGATCATGTCGAACAGGGTCACCGGGGCGCCGACCGGGTTGCCTTCGGCGTCCTGTCCCTGCACCACGGCGGTGTAGTCGGTGCGCGCGTGACCGATGTAGGGGTCGTCGATCTCGTAGACGTGCGTGATGGTCACGGTGACGTGCGCGTTGGTGATCCCGTCCCCGTAGTCCCCCGGAAAGTCGAGCTCCGTGACGGCGGTTCCGGGGGCGTTGGGCAAAGGCGCGTCCACCAACCGCCCCATGAACATCGGCGCGGTGGTGGAATCCTGGATGATGACCCCGGCGGGTGGGGCGCACTGCACCCGGTTGTTCCAGGTGGAGACGGTGAAGATGCGGTACTGGCCGTCGGGCTGTTGCGCCCCCTGGGTGATGAGGGAGGCCGCCCCGCCAGCGGTGGGGGGAGGCACGTCCAGATTGGTGAAGGCGCCGTTGGCGTTGGTCATCGCCGACTCCGGCCCGCTGACCACGTTGACCTCGGCGGTACCGGTCGCGGAGGTGAGGTTGTCGGAGATGTCGGAGCCGGGACCGGTGTTGATGTCCCACTGCTGGTTGCCGTCACCGCTCACCTCCAGCTCTGTGAGAGTGCCGGAGACCGCGCCGTCACCGTAGACCGTGGGGTCCAGGACGAGCTGACCCCAGGTGCTGGACGCGTAGGGTGTGGCCGGTTGGGCGATCGCATCGCGGGCGCTGAAGGTCGCACCGGCCGCGATGCCCCCCGAGGCGAGCAGAACCGAGGCCACCACGGCCACCCCCACCCGCCTGACCGATGTGGACCGTTCTTCCACTGTCCGTGCCGCCACCACTGCCTCCACTCAAAGTAATTATGTAACTACTCTGAGCAATAGTATGGTTTTCGGCCGCCCCCACCCCGGAGGCACGGCCGCCCCTTGTGCCGCACCGACGGGACACCCAGCCCTCACTGGCCCTAGAACCCCTCCCGTCTGGGAAACTTCTCGTACGGCCAGGTTGGTGACAAATGGTTCCCCCGACGGCGGCCGGGAGGGCGGAATAGACCGCGAAGCTCCTCACTTGAATACCTTGAGGGGGTATTGTTATGGCAGCTGAGCAGGAACAACACGGAAACGGTGGCATGGCGGCGAACCACGGTTACAGCAACGACAAGCAGAGCCACATCAACCGGCTCCGTCGGATCGAGGGACAAATCCGCGGCCTTCAGCGGATGGTCGAGGACGACCAGTACTGCATCGACATCCTCACCCAGACCTCCGCGGTCAACAAGGCCCTGCGCTCCTTCGCACTGTCCATGCTCGACGAGCACCTCAAGCACTGCGTGGCACACGCCGTCGCCAACGGCGGCGACGAGGCCGACGAGAAGGTCCGTGAGGCCTCGGACGCGATCGCCCGCCTGGTCCGTTCCTGACCGTTCCCACCACCGGCCCGCCGACACCGTCCCTCGGCGCCGTTCTCTCCCCCGCACCTCCACGAGCCCTCGGCCGGACCCGGCCAACCCGCGCCGAGGGCCAAGCACCAGGGTTAACGTACCGGTCATGTCCCCCGAACTTCCGCCTGTCGCCGAAGCGCCCGAAGACGGCCCCGCGGAGAACAGCCGCGCCCGCACACTGGAGCGTCGGCTGGCCCTGCCGGTGCTGATCTGCGCGGTGGTCTCCGTCCCCGCCGTCTTCCTCGGCATGTGGGGGGACGGCTGGTGGGCCGAGTTCGGGCACCGGGTCAACTGGCTGGCCGGGCTTGTCCTGTGGGTGGAGTGGATCCTGCTCATCGCGCTGGCCGAGAACAAGCTGGGCTGGCTGCGCACCCACAAGTGGAGCACATTCGTGGCGGCGGTGACCCTGCCCGCGGTCTTCTTCGCGCTCGGCCCGACCCAGGTGCTGCGGCTCCTCCGGGTCGCCGGGACCCTGCGGCTCCTGCGCGTCACCCGCATCATCGAGGCCGGCGGGGTCCTGCGCCGCCGGATGGGGATGACCGGCAGAGGCGGAACGGTGGTGGCCGTGGCCACCACCGTCCTGTCCGCGGTCTTCGTCACGGCGGTCCTCGCCGACCCGACCTCCACCAGCCGCCGGTACGCCGAGTCCCTGCTGGAGAGCGTCGGGGTCTGGCCGGTCGCCCTGGCCGCCGTGCTCCTCTCGGGCGCCACCGCCGTGGTGGTCGTCCACCGCTGGCGCCGGGCCCGCGCCCTGCTCCGCGGGTCCGGCCCCGGGCCCGAGGCTTCTCCCAAGCCCGCAGCCGAGCCCGAACCGGCATCCGGATCCGGGCCAGTGACCGCGACCGGATCCGAGTTCGACCCCCAGGCTCCGCCTCAGTCCTCGCCGTAACGCTCGCGCTCGTTGTCGAGCAGTCGGGCGCCCTCCGAACGGGAGGCCGTCTCGTCCAGGTACTGAACGCTCTCGTTGGCCACGAACGACGAGGGGCGGCCCTCGTCGGCGAACCCCAGCCGGGAGACCTCTCCCCCGGTGAAGGCGCGGATGCTCCAGTTGGCGGCGATGCGCGCCCGCGCAGTTGGGGACGGTACCGAAATCAGGTGGTAGCCGCGAGTGGCCGCCAGCGCCGGCAGCCCGCTCAGGTCGAACTGCAGGATCCTGGCCAGTGCGTCCTTGCCGCTCAGGTCCACCACCAGGCCCATGTCCTTGTGCTTGAACTCCCGCAGCGGTCGGCCCAGAACCGAGTTGACCACGTTCTGGGCGACGGTGGCGGCCTGCCTGGTGGCGTACTGGGCCGTGGGCGGGCAGTAGGCGCTCTCGGCGTGCGAGAGGTTAGGCACCGCCGCGGCATCGCCGATCGCAAACACGTCGGACTGCCCGGGCACCGCCAGGTCCGCGCCGACCTCCAGGCGGCCGCGTTGGGTCGGTTTGCCGAGGGTCTCCATCAGCGGGCTGGGCGTGACCCCGGCGGTCCAGATGAGGGTGCGGCAGGGCAGTGCGCGCCCGTCGGTGAGGACCACCTTGTCCGCGGTCACCTCCCGCACCGTCACCTTGAGCTTGACCTCGATGCCGAGGTTACGGAGCAGGTCGAGGGCCTTACGGCCAAGCCGGTCGCCGAGTTCGGGCAGCACCTTGGGCGCGATGTCCACCAGGTGCCAGCGGATGACCGAGCGCAACTCGGGGTAGCGCCGGGCAGCCTCCTCGCACAATCTCATCAGCGAGGCCGCGGTCTCCACGCCGGTGTAACCGCCACCGACCACGATGAACCGGCAGCGCTCCTCGCGTTCGACCGGGTCCCTGGAGTCGTTGGCCAGCTCCAGCTGGGCGAGCACGTGATCCCGCAGCAGGACCGCTTCGGCCAGGGTCTTGGCGCCGTAGGCGTGCTGGGTGAGCCCGGGGATGTCGAACTCCCTGGTGAGCGCGCCGGGCGCCAGGACGAGCCGGTCATACTTGCAGGGCAGGAGCTCCCCGGTGGGCCTGCGCACCACCACCGTGCGGTCCTGGGTGTCCACCCCGATCGCGTGCCCGGGAACCAGCCGGGTCTTGCGGGTGAGCCGGTGCACCGACATGGCCACCGACTGCGGGGTGAGCAGCCCCGAGGCCACCTGGGGCAGCAGCGGGCTGTAAAGCATGTAGTCGTGCGGCGCGACGAGCGCGATGTCAGCCGCACCGTTGGGGATACGTCGTTCCAGGTGGCGCAGGGTGTGCAGGCCACCGAAACCTGCGCCGACCACCACGATCCGAGGCCGAGACATGTGTTCACCGCTCCTTCTTCGTATCGGGGGGCGGGACGTCCTTCGCGTCTGTGGGCCGTCGGATGCGGGCGTACCCACTTCACCGCTGCCGAATGTACGGCTGCGGGGTTCGATTCGACGGGTTCCCACGCGAGTCGTTCCCGGGTCTTTGTCGGCCGTTGGCTCGCCTCCGCAAAGGCATACGGGGCCTTCACCGGGACAAAACCCGCTATTGGTTTCATGGAGTCAAGACTGGGTGACTGTATGTGGTCATGCACAAACAGAACGTGCTGACCCGTGTCTCAGAGAGGGGCAAGAACGCGTATGCGTGCGTTCACCAGGATCGCCACCACGGCCGTACTGGCCGGAGGACTGACCGTGTTCGGCGTGGGAGCGGCCTTCGCCGACCCGCCGGAGGAGGTCACCGACACCGTGGACGAGGTCACCGAAGTCGCGGACGACGTGACCGGCGAGCTCGAGGGCCTCTCACCCGAGGCGGAGGCCCTGCTCGAGGACCCGCAGGTCCAGGAGATCCTGGCCAACGAGGACGCCGTCGAGTTGCTCAGCGATCCCGACGCCCTGGCAGCGCTCCAGGCGCTGCTGGAACTTGAAGACCCGCTGGGCGCTCTCGAGGCGCTCGACCTGCCGCTCTCCACCGACGACGTGACCGGGGAACTCCCGATCGACACCGACGACGTCACCGGGGACCTGCCGGTCGAGGACGTCGACACCGGCGATGTCACCCAGCCGGTGGAGGACGTCGTGGGCGGTCTCGGCCTCAACCTCCGGTAGGGGCGGGCAGGCCGGGATGGTTCCCGGTAAACAGTGAGGGGCGGGTGGTCACGACCACCCGCCCCAGCCGTGTACGCCTCCCGGCTTCCGGATCAGCCCCCGTTGAGGCCCTGGGAGACACGGGAACCGATCTCGCTGTCGATGTCGGTCCAGTACTTGACCGCCCGTGAGCGCACGCCGTCGTCGGTGACGGCGGAGATGTGACCGACCACGTTGCGCACGAGCCGGTCGCGGGCCGCGTCGTCCATGACGTCGCGGATCAGTGCGCGGGGCTGGACGAAGTCATCGTCGTCACGGTGCTGGGTGTAGGCCTCGCGCACCAGTTCGGCCGCCTCCACCTGCCAGGTCGCCTGCTCCACACCCTCCTGGCGGCCCGCGTCGGGACCACCGAAGGAGTTGGGGTGGTAGACCGCCGCGGTGTCGGGTGCGAACTGACGCATGTGTCCGTCCTTGGCGTAGGAGCGCACCCGCACATGCGGCCGGTTCGGCGGCAGCTCGGTGTAGTTGACCCCGATCCGGTAGCGGTGGGTGTCGGGGTAGGAGAACAGGCGGCCCAGCAGCATCTTGTCCGGCGAAGGGCCGATGCCCGGCACCAGGTTCGAGGGCTCGAACGCGGCCTGCTCGATGTGGATGAAGTGGTTCCCCGGGTTCTCGTTGAGCGTCATCCGCCCGACCTCGATCAGCGGGTAGTCGCCCTTGGGCCACACCTTCGTCAGGTCGAACGGGTTGAACCGGTAGTCCGCGGCCTCGTCGAGCGGCATGATCTGCATGCTCAGCGTCCACGAAGGGTGGTCGCCGCGCTCGATCGCCTCGAACAAGTCGCGGCGGTGGTGGTCGGCGTCCTCACCGGCGATCCGGTCCGACTCCTCCTGGGTGAGGAAGTCGTTGCCCTGGTCGGTCCGGAAGTGGTACTTGACCCAGAAGCGCTGCCCCTTGGCGTTGATCCACTGGTAGGTGTGCGAGCTGAACCCGTCCATGTTGCGCCAGGTCCTCGGGATACCCCGGTCACCCATGAGCCAGGTGACCTGGTGCGCGGACTCCGGCGAGAGGGACCAGTAGTCCCATTGCATGGTGTTGTCGCGCAGGCCGGTGCGCGGGTCTCGCTTCTGGGACCGGATGAAGTCCTGGAACTTCTGCGGGTCCTTCATGAAGAAGACCGGCGTGTTGTTGCCGACCATGTCGTAGTTGCCCTGTTGCGTGTAGAACTTCAAAGCGAAGCCGCGCGGGTCGCGCCAGGTGTCCGGGCTGCCCATCTCCCCCGCCACCGTGGAGAACCGGGCCAGCATCGGGGTCTCACGCCCGGGCTGGAAAAGGTCCGCACAGGTGTACTGGCTGACGTCGTTGGTCACCCGGAAGGTGCCGTAGGCTCCGCTGCCCTTGGCGTGCACCACCCGCTCGGGCACCCGTTCCCGGTTGAACTGCGCCATCTTCTCGATGAGGTAGGCGTCATGCAGGACGACGGGCCCGTCCCGGCCCACGCTCAGGGACTGCTCGTCGCTGGGTGCCGGGATTCCTGCGTTGGTGGTGGTGCCCTGGGATTCTGGCCGGTAGTCGACCATGAAGGATCTCCCCTTAGAGGTAGACGCGCGCGTCCCGGATGTCGGGTCCGGGACTCGTGCGCTGTCTACCCGTGGGGAGCTAAAGGCACGTTCAACGCAGCCTTATCTCGGGTTGGCACGGGGTCGCCGGCGAGCAGTGCGGCCGAGCCCATCCTCAGGAGTAGTTCGGCCATCTCGTCACGGGAGAGCGCTCTGCGACTGTGCGGGGTGGAGTTGAGTAGTCCGAACGCGGCGTGCACCGAGGCCCGCAGGGTGGCGTGCGAGTCCCGGGGGCGCAGTTCGACCAAGACGTTGACCCACTCCTCGACGTAGCCGCGCTGGAGACGGCGGACCCGGCGGCGGTCCTGGTCGGTGAGGTTTCCCAGTTCGCGGTCGTGCACGGTGATCAGGTCGGGTTCGTCCAGAGAGAACTCGATGTGCCCGCGCAGCAGCGCCTCGAGAGCCGTCTCCGGTCCGTCCGCCCCGGCGACGAGCTCGCGCCCGCGCCGGGCGAGGCGTTCGCTGATGTCCACCAGGACCTCGCCGAGCAGCGCCTCCTTACCGGGGAAGTGCCGGTACAGGGCAGGCCCGGTGGTACCCACGGCCCGGCCGAGGTCATCGATGGTCACGCCCCGGTACCCGCGCGCGGCGAAGAGCCGGGCGGCCGCCCCCAGGATCGCCGTCCGCCGCTCACCCGTGGGCCGCTGGCTCGTCGATCTCTGACCCGAGGACCGCTCGTCCGTGGCCCTGCCGCTCGGTCTTGTCCCCATCCGTGCACCTTCCGCCGCCTTGCCGCAGAGCGCTCTCCGTGACCCGCGCCACCCCGGCTCTGGACACCCATGTTAGTAGTTACTAACATCACTCTTGTTAGTGAGCATTAACATCCCTCCACGAGAGGACACCATGAGCAGGGCACCTGTGCTCGGATCGGCGGTCGACACCGCCGGTCCCGCGTTCGCCGCCAACGACGCCGCGAACCGCGCGCTCGCGCTGGAGCTGCGGGAGCGGATCGCGACCGCGGCCCTCGGCGGCCCCGAGAAGACCCGGGCGCGCCACGTCGAACGCGGCAAGCTCCTTCCCCGCGACCGCGTCGATCTCCTCCTCGACCCCGGTTCGCCGTTCCTGGAGATCGCCCCGCTGGCTGCCTACGGCCTTTACGGCAAGGACGGCCAGGACGCCCCCGGAGCCGGGATGATCGCCGGCATCGGCCGCGTGGCCGGACGGCCGACGGTCGTGGTCGCCAACGACGCCACCGTCAAGGGCGGCAGCTACTACCCGATGACGGTCAAGAAGCACCTGCGCGCCCAGGAGGTGGCGCTGCACAACCGCCTCCCCTGCGTGTACCTGGCCGACTCCGGCGGCGCGTTCCTACCCATGCAGGACGACGTGTTCCCCGACCGCGAGCACTTCGGCCGCATCTTCTACAACCAGGCCACCATGTCGCGGGCGGGCATCCCGCAAATCGCCGCGGTCCTGGGTTCATGCACCGCTGGCGGCGCGTACGTCCCGGCGATGAGCGACGAAGCCGTGATTGTCCGCGAGCAGGGCACGATCTTCCTGGGCGGTCCGCCCCTGGTGAAGGCCGCCACCGGCGAGGTCGTCACCGCCGAGGAACTGGGCGGCGGCGACCTGCACTCCAGGGTCTCCGGGGTCACCGACCACCTGGCCGACGACGACGCCGACGCCCTGACCAAGGTGCGCCAGATCGCCGACACCCTCGGCCCACTGGACCCTCCGGCTTGGGAGACGCGTGAGCCGCGCCCGCCCGAGCTCGATCCCAAAGAGCTGTACGGGGTGGTCCCCGCGGACACCCGCACCCCCTACGACGTGCGCGAGGTCATCGGCCGGATCGTCGACGGCAGCGAGTTCACTGAGTTCAAGTCCGAGTACGGCACCACCCTGGTCACCGGGTTCGCGCGCATCAACGGCCACCCGGTGGGGATCATCGCCAACAACGGCATCCTGTTCGCCGAGTCCGCGCTCAAGGGCGCGCACTTCATCGAACTCTGCGACCGCCGCTCCGTCCCGCTGCTGTTCCTGCAGAACATCTCCGGGTTCATGGTTGGCCGCGACTACGAGGCGGGCGGTATCGCCAAGCACGGCGCGAAGATGGTCACCGCCGTGGCCTGCGCGCGCGTACCCAAGTTCACCGTGGTGATCGGCGGGTCCTTCGGCGCGGGCAACTACTCGATGTGCGGCCGCGCGTACTCACCCCGCTTCCTGTGGATGTGGCCCAACGCCCGCATCTCCGTGATGGGCGGAGAACAGGCCGCCTCGGTGCTGTCCACCGTGCGCCGCGACCAGAAGGAGATTCGCGGCGAGGAGTGGTCGGCCGAGGACGAGGAGGCCTTCAAGGCGCCCATCCGCGACCAGTACGAGGAACAGGGCAGCCCGTACTACTCCACCGCCCGCCTGTGGGACGACGGCATCATCGACCCCGCCGACACCCGCGACGTGCTCGCCATGGCCCTGTCCGCCGCCCGCCACGCGCCCCTTGAGCCGGTCGGCTACGGCGTCTTCCGGATGTGAGGAACCCTTGACCACGACGCCAAGCAGAACTTCGACCGAACCCGGCACAGCCGGTACAGCCGACGGTCTCGGCCCGACCACCGTGCTGGTCGCCAACCGGGGCGAGATCGCGCTCCGGGTGATGCGCACCCTGCGCCGCACCGGACTGCGTTCGGTCGCGGTGTACACCGACGCCGACGCCGCATCCCCGCACACCCTGGCCGCCGACGAGGCCTACCGGGTGGAGCGTTACCTGGACGCCGACGCCATCGTCGCCGCGGCCCTGGCCGGCGGGGCCAGCATGATCCACCCCGGTTACGGCTTCCTGTCCGAGAACGCCGACTTCGCACGAGCCTGCACCGACGCCGGGCTGATCTTCGTCGGCCCGCCCGCAGCCGCGATCGAGGCGATGGGCGACAAGATCCGCGCCAAGGACACCGTGGCCGCCGCGGGCGTACCGGTCCTGGGCGGGTTCACCGAGAAGCCCGGGCAGCCCTTGCCCGACGACGAGCTGCTGCGCGCGGCCGCCGAGACCGGGTACCCGCTGCTCATCAAGCCCTCCGCCGGAGGCGGCGGCAAGGGCATGCGGGCCGTGCACGCACCCGAAGCGCTGGTCGCCGACGCCGCGTCCGCCCGCCGGGAGGCGCTGGCCTCCTTCGGTGACGCCACCCTGCTGGTGGAGAAGCTGGTCCAGCGGCCGCGCCACATCGAGGTGCAGGTCCTGGCCGACGCCCACGGCAACGTCCTGCACCTGGGCGAGCGCGAGTGCAGCCTGCAGCGCCGCCACCAGAAGGTGGTGGAGGAGGCACCCTCCCCCCTGCTCAGCGAGGAGCAGCGGGCCACCATGGGCGAGGCCGCGGTAGCCGCCGCCCGCTCCTGCGGTTACGTGGGCGCGGGCACGGTGGAGTTCATCGCCGAGACCGGGGCCGACGGCGAGCTGTCGTTCTCCTTCCTGGAGATGAACACCCGCCTACAGGTGGAGCACCCGGTGACCGAGGAGGTCGTGGCGGTGCGCGGCGAGCGCGGCGTGGACCTCGTGGAGCTCCAGCTGCGCGTGGCCGCCGGTGAGCCGCTGCCCTTCACCCAGGACGAGGTTTCGTGGGTCGGGCACGCGGTGGAGACACGGATCTACGCCGAGGACGCCGACCGCGGCTTCCTACCCTCGGGCGGTCCGATCCTGGCGCTGCACGAGCCCTCGGGCCCGGGCGTGCGCGTGGACTCAGGGGTGGCCGAGGGCGGCGCGGTGACCTCCGACTTCGACCCCATGCTGGCCAAGGTGATCACCTGGGGTGCGGACCGGGCCGGGGCACTACGCCGGATGGACGCGGCGCTGGCCTCCTACACGCTGCTGGGCTGCGTGACCAACACCGCCTACCTGCGCAGGCTGTTGCTGCACCCGCGGGTGGTGGCCGGTGACCTGAGCACCGACCTGATCGCCCAGGACCCGCCGCCCGCCGCCCCCGAGGGCGTGCCGGAGGAGGTGTACGCGGCCGCGGCCGTGGACCACCAGCTGGATCTGGAGGGCCCGCCCGGTTCCCGAGGCGCGGCGAGCGCCGACCGGTTCGCGGTGCCCGACGGCTGGCGGATGGGTGGCCCGGCCTGGACGCTGTGGCGGCTGCGCGCGCCCGGGCACGAGGCGACCGTGGTGCGAGTCCGCCGCGACGGTGCCGCCGGGCGCTACCTGGTGAGTGTGGACGGCCCCGGCTCCGAGCCCGGTTCGGGAACCGAACCCGTCACCGGAGAGCACGAGATAACCGGCCGCAAGCCCGTGCAGGTACACGCCCGGCGCTCCGCCGACGGCACCCGGCTCACCGTTACCACCCCCGACCGGACACACACCTACCTGCGCGCCGACGACCCGGCCACCGCCCATCGCTGGCTGGGCGCCGACGGCTCGGCCTGGACCCTGCACGAGGAGCCCGTCACCGCCGCGCTGCGCGAGAACGACGCCGCCGCCGACGGCACGGTGCGCAGCCCCATGCCCGGCACCGTGCTCGACGTCCCGGTCCGGGTGGGCCAGGAGGTCACCGCCGGGACCACCCTCGTGGTGGTCGAGGCGATGAAGATGGAGCACTCCGTGGCCGCACCCGTGGACGGAACCGTCACCACCGTGGCGGTCCGCCCCGGTTCCTCCGTGCCCATGGACGCCGTCCTGGTCACCGTCGAACCCCTCACCGCGTCGGCCGAGAACCCGGCTGACGCCCCTTCCACCTCCAGCACCGAGGAGCAGCAGCGATGAACCGCCACGAACTCTCGACCGAGCACGCCGACCTGCGGGCCGCCGTGGAGACCTTCGCCCAGACCGAGGTCGCGCCGGTGATCGGCGACTTCTACGAGCGGGGCGCGTTCCCCTACAACCTCGTCGCCAAGATGGGCCAGATGGGGTTGTTCGGGCTGCCCTTCCCCGAGGAGCACGGCGGTATGGGCGGGGACTACTTCGCCCTGTGTCTGGCCCTGGAGGAGCTGGCCCGGGTGGACTCCTCCGTGGCTATCACCCTCGAAGCGGGGGTGTCCCTCGGTGCGATGCCGATCCACCGCTTCGGTACCGAGGAACAGAAGAAGACCTACCTGCCCAAGCTGACCTCCGGCGAGGCGCTCGGCGCGTTCGGCCTGACCGAGCCGGACGGCGGCTCCGACGCCGGGGCGACCAAGACCACCGCGCGCCTGGAGAACGGCGAGTGGGTGATCAACGGGACCAAGTCGTTCATCACCAATTCGGGAACCGACATCACCGCCCTGGTCACGGTGACCGCGGTGACCGGCAAGCGCGAGGACGGGCGCCCGGAGATCTCCTCGATCCTGGTCCCCAAGGGCACCCCGGGCTTCTCCGTGGGGCAGAAGTACTCCAAGGTCGGCTGGAACGCCTCGGACACCAACGAGCTCGTCTTCGAGGACTGCCGCGTCCCCGAGGCCAACCTGGTCGGTGAGCGCGGCCGCGGCTACGCCCAGTTCCTGCGCATCCTCGACGAGGGCCGCATCGCCATCGCCGCGCTCTCCGTCGGCCTGGCCCAAGGCTGTGTGGACGAGAGCGTGCGCTACGCCCACGAGCGCCAGGCCTTCGGCCACAGCATCGGCGCCTACCAGGCGATCCAGTTCAAGATCGCCGAAATGGAGTCCCGCACCTACAGCGCCCGCCTGGCCTACTACGACGCGGCCTCCCGGATGCTCGCCGGAGAGCCCTTCAAGAAGGAGGCGGCGATCGCCAAGCTCATCGCCTCCAACGCCGCGATGGACAACGCCCGCGACGCGACGCAGATCTTCGGCGGCTACGGCTTCATGAACGACTACCCCGTGGGCCGCTTCTACCGCGACGCCAAGATTCTCGAGATCGGCGAGGGCACCAGCGAGGTCCAGAAGATGCTCATCGCGAGGGAACTCGGGCTGCCCGCCTGACGCGCGCACCCCACAGACCCGCGGCCCCGGACAGCGTCATCGAAACCCAGATGGAGTTCCCGGGGCCGCGTTCTCGTGTCTGCGCCCCAAGGGAATCCGTAACACGATGAGACACGCGGCGCTACGTTTGATGTATGAAGACGATCACACAGAGAGAGTTCCGAAACAAGGCCGCCGCTGTCATGGACGCAGTGGAGGCCGGGGAAACCTTCCATGTCACGCGTAACGGGGTGGAGGTCGCCGAAGTGAGGCCCATCGCCCGCAGGCGCAAACTCAGCGCACAGGAACTGGTTGAGCGTCACCGGCGCCTACCCAGGGTCGACCATGCCGAAATGAGGGACGAAGCCGATGAGTTCTTCGGCGACGAAGATCGGGTCGGCGAGGACGAACATGCCTGAAAGCCACGCATCCGGGGTCCTCGACACCTACGCCTTCATTGATCTACCTGATCTCGACCCTGCGGTCCTGCCGGACTTTCCCGAGATCACCTCCGTCACCATGGCTGAACTCCATCAGGGGTCGCCATGGCGAAGGAGCCCGTGGCCAGAGCTGCGCGCACAGAACGGCTCCAGGCCGCGGCCGTGGATTTCGTGCCGCTGCCGTTCGATGGTGAAGCTGCCGCACGCTACGGCACCCTGGTGGCATGGACCATCGCGGCGAACCGCAGCCCGAAGCCGCGCAGGATGGATCTGATGATCGCCTCGATCGCCTCCGTTCACGCGCTGCCCCTCTACACACGGAACGCGGAGGACTTCAAGGGACTTGAAAGCGCCCTAGAGGTCATCGCGATCTGAACTCGCCTGCGTCGGCACGGTCGGGGCGACTGCGTCGAGGCCACCGAAACCTCCGGGGTTGTCACGTCAGGGACACCGAGCACCGGGAGCTGGTCGCGCGCTCCTTCTCTTCCTGGGAACGGAATACCTGCCTCTCCACCACCCGAAAACCGGCAGAGACCCCCTGCACCGCCGAACTTCTCGGGGTTCCGGCGCGTCGCACACACCAGAGCCTCTCGCTGTGTGACGGTTCCGTCACCGGTCAGGGCGGCCGTACCCCTCCGACCCCCTAACCCCCCGCGAGGTACCGACGCCGTGTTCACCTCCCCACGCCGTTCCCTGCCCGTGTTCACGCCCCTGGGCGCACACGACCCCGCCCGGTTGGGCCCGCACCGGCTACTGGGGCGCCTGGGGTCCGGCGGGATGGGCACCGTCTATCTGGGCCGCTCCCGGTTCGGGCGCTTGGTCGCGGTCAAGGCCGTGCACCCGGAGCTGGCCGACGAGCCGGAGTTCCGGGCCCGCTTCGCCCGTGAGGTCGGATCGCTGCGCCGCGTCCGCAGCCGCTTCGTGCCGCGCTTCATCGGCGCCGCGCCCCGGGCCCGGAGTCCCTGGTTGGCCACCGAGTTCATCCCCGGGCCGACCCTGCACGCACGGGTCAGGGGCACCGGCCCGCTGATCGGCCGCTCCCTGACCGGGCTGGCCGCCGGGGTGGCCTCGGCGCTGGCCGACATCCACGGCGCCGGGCTCGTGCACCGCGACCTCAAGCCCAGCAATGTCATCATCTCCCCCGACGGCCCCCGCATCCTGGACTTCGGAATCGCCCGTGCCCTGGACAGCACCCTCTGCTCCCCGGCGGGTCACGTGTACGCCCCGGGCCGCGACGGGCGTTCCGTGGACGTCGCCGCCAACACCCGGGCGGGCGGGGTGGCGGGCACCCCCGGCTGGATCGCCCCCGAGCGGCTCCTGGGCGCGCCCGCCACCACCGCCTCTGACGTGTTCTCGTGGGGGCAGCTGACCGCCTACGCCGCCACCGGCCGCAACCCCTTCGGGCGCGGGAGCGTCGGCACCGTCACCCGTCGGGTGCTGCGCGGTGCGGCCGACCTGGCCGAGCTCCCATCGGAGTTGGTCCCCCCGGTCCACGCCGCGCTGACTGCACCCGCCGCCTACCGACCCACCCCGGAACAGATCCTGCGCGACCTCCACCTGAATCCGGCGACTCCCTGGCCACTTCCGGACAACAGGAAGCCCGCATTCACCTGATCACTCTCAGTATTCGCCCTGCGTGGTTCGCCCCGGCGATGCGTTCGGAACCGACGCCCGCCAGGCCCCCGAAAGCCGAGCGTTCGCGCTGCTGGGGGCTGGTCCCGGCCGGTGCCCGCGGTCCGTCGGGGAGGGCCGTGGGACAGCCGGGGAGAGGGGCCCGCCGCAGGGTGCACACCTGCCCAGTGTCACCGAGAGACAACACCGAGGGGTGACAAGCACCACTTATCGGAACAGAATGGACCCATACGGCCAGTGCGGGCCCCCTGATTTTCGGGCTCACGGCGCCCGGCCCGCGACGCGGGACAGCCACGGGCCCCTGGTCCTCACATTTCCCCACCGGAGGAGAGACCGGATGGAAGGCGCTCTGTCCCTGATCGCCCTGGTCGCCGTGGTGGTGTCGGCCGGGGTGATCACGGTCGCCGCGCACTTTCGCAAGGAACGGGTCAGCGAGCTGCGGCACTGGGCCGACGAACACGGCTGGCACTACACCGAGCACCACCCTCGGCCGCTGGAGGAGGCGACCCTGCCCCTTGCCCTGCGCGGACGCGACCCGCGGGTGCGGCACGTACTCACCGGACGACGCGGCGCACACCTGGTCACGATGTACGAACTCAGCCACAGCACCCCGACGGCCGCTCGGCGCGGTACCGGACGGGCCCGGCACACCCACCGCGTCGTGGCCGTGCACACGCCGGGTACCGGAGGCGAACTGGAGATCCGCCGCCGGGACCTGGCACGTACCGTCTCCCTGGACGGCCGGGGCGGCCCGGAGGAGGTCGACCGGGCCTTCGCCGAGGCCTTCCACACCGTCAGCTCCGACGACCGCTTCGCCCGCGCCGTCCTGGACCACGGCACGGTCTCCTGGCTGCTGTCAGACTGCCGCTCGCGCTCCCTGCCGGTGCGCTTCACCAGCGGCCACGTCATGACCTGGGCGGCCATGCGCCTGGACCCCGACCGCGCCCTGACCGCGGCGGACTACCTGATCGACCTGGTGAGCCGGGTCCCCGACCAAGCCTGGGAACGCAACACCACGGGGTCCTGAATCACAGCACCGCGCGATCTGCGAGTACGGACCCGTCATCCACGGACACAACGCAACCGTGGGTATCCGACCCCGAGCGTACGGTTCCGTCAGTCGAGGCGGATAAAATCCGGCATACCCCAACGCACGAGGAGCAGTACCCCATGAGCGACCCCAATGCCACGCACCGCATCTCGCGCGCGGACCTGTTCCGCGACGACGAGGAGGAGATCGCGCCGGACCCCAACGCCACAGCGAAGATCTCCCGCGAGGACCTCTTCAAGGACGACAAGGACGACAAGAGCCCGCGTGAGCGCGGCTGATCCGGCCCTTCCCGAAGCGGCGGAGCGCCCGCCCCCGGCAGGGGACGGGCGCTCTTCGCGTGGAGGGGGACGCCGAACGCGCCTCGGCTGCCCCTACGGGCGGCGCTCGCGGACGGCGGCGACGATCTCGGCCACCGCCTCGTCCACCGGCACACCGTTGTTCTGCGAACCGTCGCGGTAGCGGAAGGACACCGCGTTCTTGCTGATGTCCTCGTCACCGGCCAGCAGCATGAAGGGGACCTTCTGCTTCTGGGCGTTGCGGATCTTCTTCTGCATGCGGTCGTCGCTGGCGTCGACCTCGACCCGGATCCCCTCCGCGCGCAGCTTGGCGGCGACCTCCTGGAGGTAGGGGACGTGCTCGTCGGCGATCGGGATGCCCACCGCCTGGACCGGGGCCAGCCAGGCCGGGAACGCGCCCGCGTAGTGCTCCAGCAGCACGGCGAAGAACCGCTCGATCGAACCGAACAGGGCGCGGTGGATCATCACCGGGCGCTGACGGGTGCCGTCGGCAGCGGTGTACTCCAGGTCGAAGCGCTCGGGCAGGTTGAAGTCCACCTGGATGGTGGACATCTGCCAGGTCCGGCCGATGGCGTCCTTGGCCTGAACGGAGATCTTCGGGCCGTAGAAGGCGGCGCCGCCCGGGTCCAGGACCAGTTCCAGGCCCTGCTTCTCGGCCGCCCGACGCAGGGTGTCGGTGGCCTCCTCCCAGTTGGCGTCGTCGCCGATGTACTTCTCCGGGTCCTTGGTGGACAGCTCCAGGTAGAAGTCCTCCAGGCCGTAGTCGCGCAGCAGGTCCAGCACGAAGGTGAGCAGCGAGTCGAGCTCGTCCGCCATCTGCTCCTTGGTGCAGTAGATGTGCGCGTCGTCCTGGGTGAAGCCGCGGGCGCGGGTCAGGCCGTGCACCACACCGGACTTCTCGTACCGGTACACGGTGCCGAACTCGAACATGCGCAGCGGCAGCTCACGGTAGGAGCGCCCGCGCGCGTCGAAGATCAGGTTGTGCATCGGGCAGTTCATCGGCTTCAGGTAGTAGTCCTGACCACCGTCGAGCTGCATGGGGGGGTACATGCCGTCCGCGTACCAGTCCAGGTGCCCCGACTTCTCGAACAGGGCGCTCTTGGTGGCGTGCGGCGAGTAGACGAACTCGTAGCCGCCCTCCTCGTGGCGCTTGCGGGAGTAGTCCTCCATCACCCGGCGGATGATGCCGCCCCTGGGGTGGAAGACGGCCAGGCCGGAGCCGATCTCGTCCGGAATGGAGAACAGGTCCAGCTCGGAGCCGAGCTTGCGGTGGTCGCGCTTCTCGGCTTCCTCCAGGAAGGCCAGGTACTCCTTGAGCTTGTCCTTGGACTCCCAGGCGGTGCCGTAGACGCGCTGGAGCTGCGGGTTGGTCTCCTTGCCACGCCAGTAGGCGGCGGCGGTGCGCATCAGCTTGAAGGCCGGGATCGCCTTGGTGGTGGGGATGTGCGGACCGCGGCACAGGTCCTTCCAGCACAGCTCGCCGGTGCGGGAGTGGATGTTGTCGTAGATGGTGAGCTCACCGGCGCCGACCTCGGCGGAGGCGCCCTCGGCGGCCTCAGCGGCGCCGCCCTTGAGGCCGATCAGCTCCAGCTTGTAGGGCTCGGTGGCCAGTTCGGCGCGGGCGTCGTCGTCGGAGACGGCGCGGCGGTCGAAGCGCTGCCCCTGCTTGATGATCTGCTGCATCTTCTTCTCGATGCTCTTGAGATCGGCAGGGGTGAAGGGCTCGGCGACGTCGAAGTCGTAGTAGAAGCCGTTGTCGACGGGCGGGCCGATGCCCAGCTTGGCCTCGGGGAAGAGCTCCTGGACGGCCTGGGCGAGCACGTGCGCGGTGGAGTGGCGCAGGATCGCCCGGCCCTCCTCGGAGTCGATCGCGACGGGCTCGACGGCGTCGCCGTCGGAGAGCTCCCAGGCCAGGTCGCGGGGCTCACCGTTGACCAGGGCGGCGATCACGGTCCTGCCGTCCGCCTCCAGCGCCTGCCCCGCGGTAGTCGTGGCCGCCACCGCACGCGGGGTTCCGGCGAGGGTGATGTGCAGCTCAGACGCGGCGGACACGGTGACTCCTAGGGATTACGTCGATGTCGTGGATGCGAACCGGCCGACGGCCGGGCCAGCGGCCGACACTTCAAGGCCAGGCGTTTCGCTCCCCCGATGCTATCGGCTCCGGGGTAGCGGTGCTTCTGGTTGTCCACAGGGGAGCGACCGGGCTGCCCGAGCGGCGCGGGAGAGGCCCTGAGGCGGTGGCAGCGCCCCCGGGGCTTCAGGCAGCGAGGCGAACCGTCCTGATTCGGCCGGGGGATTCGGCCGCGCGGGAGCATCGTCGCCCGGTTCTTCGTCGTACCCGCGAAGCTCACTGGAGAGGTGGGACCGACCGATGCCGGAAGGTTCTGTCATAGAACATCACCTTTTCCGGGGGTTCTCCGAAGCCCCTGCGGGAACCATTGATCAGATCAGCGGGATCAGTGACAATCAGCAGACATCCGATCACGCCCATCAATCTCGACCTGAAAGCATCCGTCGCATCGACCGAATACTGTGAGCGCATGTCACCGAGCCCACCCAACGGGCCCCCGGCCCCGGAGACATCCCCCATTCGCCATGCCCGCGTACGACGGTGGAGGCGCCTGCGCGCACGGCTCCGCCTGTTCAGAAAACGGATGCACACCCACCCTGTCCTGCACATTCCCTGGCGTGTCCTGGTCGGCACGGTGGGCACCGTCGTCGTGCTGGCCGGGATCGCCATGATGGTCCTTCCCGGCCCCGGGGTCGCCTCGGTCCTCCTCGGCCTGCTCATCCTCAGCACCGAGTTCCGCTGGGCCCACCGCCTGCTGCGCCCCGCGCGCGTGTGGGCGCGCCGGAGCGAGAAGTGGGCGGTCAAGACCAAGGACGAGTACCTGGAGCGCCGCCGCGAGCGCAGGGCCGCCAAGGCCGCACGCCGTGGACGCGCCTCCGGCTCGGGCCCCCCTCCCCCGGACACTCCGACCGAGTGAGCGCCCCCGCGGGATGAGGGCTCTCCCACGAGGCTCCCCCGGGCGCTGCCCCGGGGGACCTAATTATGGGCGGGAACTTTTCCCGTTCCGATCCGACTCCGAAACCTGGCCCCGGCCGCATACCCGCACGTTGCCCGGGGCTGACCGGACCAAAACAAAAAAGAGGGACCCAGTCCGTGCGATACGGAGTGGGTCCCTCTGTCATGTGGGCGATACTGGACTCGAACCAGTGACCTCATCGGTGTGAACGATGCGCTCTAGCCAACTGAGCTAATCGCCCCTTTGGGCTGCTGCCCCGTCCGGCCTCGTCGGCCTGACAAGAAAAACTCTAGCGCATGTTTGAGAGTGGTCGACGCACCCGACTCCGCCCAGCAAACCCAGAGTTGTGTGATCGAGGTCACATTTACCGGTCGGCGGGATCCCACAGGATTCCTTTGCCGGCCACGATCCCCGTAATGAGTAGGAGTTCCCGCCCCCGTGGACCCTCCCGGAGCGACCGCGGATTGACCTCCGCGTGACACGGGCCACTCATCATGGGGAAATCTTTGGTTTCCCCTGGTCATTACAGTGACGAAGGATCGTGGTGCTGCGACGCGGCGCGCTGGCTCCGCTGGGCGGGCAGCGAGACCTCCGGTCCCACCGACCAAGAAATTCTCCGTACTCACGTCATAGTCCGCGGCCAGCCGCGTTGGAGCGAGTGAGACGGCAACCCGGCCCGCGACCCAGGACTCTGGGCCGGACGAGAAAAGGTTTGGCGAACATGAACAGTAGTGACACGACTGCCACCGCCGAGCTGGGCCTGCGACTCGTGGTCCCGGAGCGCACCGCGGTTCCCCTGATCGCACGACTCGACTACAGCGCTGACGACCCGTACGCGATCCGCGTCGCGTTCCACACCGGCGAGGACAACCCCGTCGAGTGGATCTTCGCGCGCGAACTCCTCACCGTGGGCATCGTGCGCCCCGTCGGCGAGGGCGACGTCCGCGTGTGGCCCTCCAAGGACGAGAGCGGCGACCGTTCGGTCAGCATCGCGCTCTCCTCGCCCTTCGGCCAGGCCGAGTTCGACACCCAGGTCTCCCCGCTGGCGGAGTTCCTCCACCGCACCTACGAGATCGTCCCGGCCGGTCAGGAGGCCCAGTTCGTGGACCTCGACGAGGAGATCGAGCAGCACCTCCACTCCTGAGGGGCACGCGCGCTCCTGAGCCGCCCTCAAGAGCACACACCTGCCAGAGGGCACACGCCCCCTCTCCCCCAGGAGCGGGCACAGCCGAGAAGCCGCGGGATCACAGGAGGCGAAGAGGGGGACGGCGCCTGGGCGCCGTCCCCCTCTCCTGTCGTCTTCCGCACGTGTTCCCGTACGCCGTCAACCCGTCACGGATCGATGTCGGCCGCCGAGCGCTCGGCGAACACCGCCATCGCCTTCGCCGTGATCGGCCCCGCCTCGGCCGACACGCGCTGGTCGTCGATGTTGAGGATCGGCTGCACGTCACGGCCGGTGGAGGTCAGGAAGGCCTCGGAGATCTCCGGAAGCCGCTCCATCGGAACGTCCTCCTCCTCTCCGCCGAACCACTCCAGGACCAGTTCCCGGGTGATGCCGGCCAGCGGGCCTGCCGACAGCGGCGGGGTGAGGAGTTTGCCGTCGAGCACCACGAAGATGTTGCTCCCGGTTCCCTCGCAGAGGTTCCCGCTGATGTTGCGGAAGATCGCCTCACTGCCCCCGCGCTCGCGGGCGTAGGCCAGGGCGCGCACGTTGTCCGCGTAAGAGGTGGTCTTGAGCCCGGCCAGCGCTCCGAACTCGTTGCGCGGCCAGGGAGCCAGGGACACGTCCGTGGCCGGGGCGATGCTGGGGAAGGCGCCCAGTGCCACGATCGCGGTCTGCTCACCCGTGCCGCGGTCCGAACCGAGCGGCCCGGCCCCGTCCGTGACGGTGATGCGCACGCGGGCGTCGGTCAGCTCCGGGTTGGCCGCGATCGCCTGGGCCACCCCGTCCGCGATCAGTTCCAGGTCGGGCTCGTCCATACCCAGCCCCCGCGCGGAGCGGGCCAGCCGCTTCAGGTGCCGGGTGAGCGCGAACGGCCTGCCGTTCTGCGCGCGCACCGTCTCGAAGACGCCGTCCCCCACAGTGATCCCGTGGTCGAGCACCGGGATCCGCGCTTCCTTCTCCTCCAGCACGGCGCCGCGACCGTAACCGGCGCCGGCGATCCACACCCTCATTCCAACCCCCAAGTTCTCAAGGGCCCTGGTCGGGCCGGTGACACCTCGAATCCTCCCACCTCGGGCCCTCCCCTCGCCTGGAGATCTGACAAGCCAGCCGTACCGCTGGGGCGAGACCTTGACAAGTCCCCTGTCCGGCACCGGCCGCTGGTCCGGTTTTCCAACTCTGCGCAGGACCCTGTCATCACTGGTCAGACCCGTGGGCCACCCGGGGTGGCCCACCCGGGGTCGATGGCTGAAGCCGGACAGATAAGTTACGAATGACTATCATCTGGGCAACGCTTATGCGGGACCGGTGGCAGCCTCCCCTAGCCGCCTCTGCAGTCCGGTGCACGCGAAGCGCCCCGCAGCGCGCGTGTCCCGCCACGCACGACCACACCAGACACAGCAAAGAGAGACATGACCCCACCGAGCACCGCCCGCGGCGAACTCAGCTGGCTGCTGGACGACCTCCTCACCCGCGCCTCGGGCACACAACACGCCATCGTCCTGTCCACCGACGGCCTCCTTATGGCCACCTCCAGCGGACTCGACCGCCCCGCCGCCGAGCACCTGTCGGCCATCGCCTCCGGTCTGCACAGCCTCGCGGGAGGAGCGAGCAAGCAGTTCTCCGCGGGGACCATCCGGCAGAGCATCATCGAGATGGACCGCGCTTTCCTCTTCGTCGCCGCCGCCGGCGAGGGTGCGTGCATGGCCCTGATGTCGGACGCCGACAGCGACGTGGGCCTGATTGCCTACGAGATGAACAAGGTGATCGAGCGGGTCGGCCAATACCTGTCCGCCCCTCCGCGTCCGGACATGCCGTCCACCCCCGCGCACGTGGAGAAGTAGCTCCTGTCGCCGCGGCGGGCCGGCCAGGCCTGCCCCGGCAGGGCGCGTACACGCCCCCCGCACACAACCGATTTCGCACTTCCCCCAACCTTCCGCTAGAGTTCTTAACGCAGCGAGGGACGCGGCGCCGGGAACACCGGAGCCACACAGGAACTCGCCGCGCGGACGTGGCTCAGCTGGTAGAGCATCACCTTGCCAAGGTGAGGGTCGCGGGTTCGAATCCCGTCGTCCGCTCGCAGAAGGGCGAACATGGGCCCGCAGGCTCCTTGTGTTTGTCGTAGGCCGGAGTGGCCGAGTGGTTGAGGCAAGGGACTGCAAATCCCTGCACACGGGTTCGATTCCCGTCTCCGGCTCCATTTTCCTTGCCACCAAGTGATTCATACACTGACCGACGTGTGGTTTTTGTGCTCCGTCCGGTCTTCGGGGCCGGATGCGATCGGCTTCAGGCGGTCACGGCGTCCAGGTCTTGGCCGATGTTGAGCCCCAGATCGCAACAGGACGTGCATTCTCCGGTGACCTCGTGCTCGCGGCGAAGGTCGGCGAACCATTCGGCGTCCTGTCCGTGCGTCGCCTCCAAGTGCCGCGCACGGTGTCACACATCCGCACCAGCGGATGGCCCCCTCCCCATACAGCCTCCACCAGAGTCGGTAGCCGGTCGATGACCCGCCCCGCGCCCAGCCGGACTGTGAGGGTGAGACGACCTGGACGGCGTTCCGGGTCGATCCGATCACAGAGCTTGAGCAGGGCGTCACGTCCCGTGGAGGGGCCGACCTTGCAGGCCACCGGGTTGGCGATCGCCCCCAGCAGCGCGATATACGCTCCCTCCGGGTCATCCGTGCGCTCACCGCCCCACGGCCAGTACGTGGACGAGAGCAGAAGCCTGCCGTCCGGGGTCCGCCGCAGCAGGGGCATCTCGTAGTCGAGCAGCAGGGCCTCGTGCGCGGTCCGCACCGGCGGGTCGTCATCCCCGGGACCGTCCGAAGCGAGCCAACCGAGGTGGCCCATCGTCGAGCACGCGGACCATCTCCCGTGTGTCCAGGGCGGTGGTGGCTGACAGCTCGCACAGGATCGAAGTGCACTACACCGTCGCCGAACCCGTCTCCGGCATCCGGAGCTTCACCGATCAGCACGTACTGACCCTTATCGAGCGCGAACACTATGAGGAGGCGTTCACCGCCGCGGGTTGCACCGTGTACTACGTCGCGGGGGCGCCGGTCTTTTTCGCGGGTATCCGCGCGGGCGGACCCGCGGTGTGAGCGGACAGTGGACGGCCAGTGCGCACCCGAGGATAGCTTCTCCCCATGTCAGGACGGTAGAGAGTCGAAGGAGACAGAACATGGAATTGGGCCTCTCGGGAAAGACCGCGGTGGTCACGGCGGCCTCCGGCGGGATCGGCGGGGCGGTGGTGCGCACCCTCGTCGAGGAGGGGGCCCGGGTCCTGGGCGCGGACCTGACCGTCTCCGCCCAGCTGAAGGAGAGCGGCGCCCTGACCGTCGAGGCGGACCTGACCACCCCTGAGGGCGTGAGGGCCCTAAGGGATGCGGTCGAGGCCGAGTTCGACGGGATCGACCTCCTGGTCAACGCGGTGGGCGGCCTGGCGAACTACCCGATCGAGAAGTCCGGCGAGATCGAGGACTCCACCTGGGAGAAAGCCTTTGACCTGAACTTCTTCGCGCCGCTGCGCATCACACGTGAGCTCCAGGAGGGACTGCGGGGCGCTATCGTCAACGTGTCGACCAGTGTGGCACGCTGGCCCAACACCGGCCCGGCCTTCTACAGCACCCCCAAGTCCGCGCTGACCACCCTGAGCAAGGCCTGGGCCGACGAGCTCGGCGCACGCGGCATCCGCGTCAACACAGTCTCCCCCGGGCTCATCCGCACGCCCCTGTGGGACGATTACGGGCCCCGGCTGCGCGACAGCTTCGGCATGGACAACGAAGCGAACGAATTCCTGGACGGGCTCCCGCTGTTGGCGGGCGTCACTCTGGGGCGCTGGGGCACGCCCCAGGAGGTCGCCAACCTGATCGTCTTCCTGGGCTCCCCCGCCGCCAGTTTCATCACCGGTCAGGACTATCTGATCGACGGCGGCGCCGAGAAGATCCGCTAGGGCGACAGACCGCGTCGAGGGGCCGCCGTGACCGGCGGCCCCTTCCGTTGTTCAGGAACCCGCCTCGGGGATGTGCACCCGTTCTCACCGAGGCGGGTCCGCGGTTGCCTGCCTCCCCTGATGCCTGCCGGGCGTAAGCGTGGTCAGGCGAGGACGACAGCGATATCCCGGACCGAGCTCACGAGAAGCTCCGGCTGGCTGGTGCGCAATCTCCCTGCCGGTCGAACCGCGACCTCACGCGCGCCCAACGGTTTCTCAAGGGGTGAGCGCCTGCTCGTCCCTGTCGCGCAGGATCCGCGCCACGTCGCGCAGCGCCGTCTCCAGCTGGCCGATCGCCTCGTCCGTCAGCCCGATGGACGGGGCGAAACGCAGCGTGTTGACCGCGCTCGCCGTGGGCAGCACCCGAACACCGTGGGTGCGAAGCAGGTAGCCGGACAGGACGTACCCCAGGATGTCGGCCTCGGCCAGGAACCGGAAGACCTCGGAAGGGGACTCGGAGGTGTCGCGGAATTCCAGACCCAGCATCAGGCCACGTCCGCGGACGTCCTCCACGACGTCGGGGAAGTCCGCGCGCACCGACTCCAGAACGGACTTCAGGCGCTCACCCCGCTCGGCCGCGCGGCGGTACGCGGCGCCGTCCTCCGCTTCCAGCGTCTCCAGGACGCGGACGGCGATCGGTGTGGAGATGCCGTCCTTGGCGAAGGTGGAGCTGTGCAGCATCTCGAACTCGCCGCGGTACAGCTCCTCCCGGACGAGCATGACCGAGGATTTGGCAATCCCGCCGCCCAGGCTCTTGGAAAGCGTGTAGTAGTCACCGCGCAGGCCGATGGAGGAGCTGGCCAGGAAGGAGCCGGTACGCCCCATCCCGCTCTGCACCTCGTCCACGATGATCGGACACCCGATCTCCGCGCAGGTGTCCTGGACCCGCTCGGCGAACTCCCGGGTGACCTCGCGGATACCCCCCTCGCCCTGGATCGGCTCCAAGAGGAAGGCCCCGAATACCGGGGCGAGCCGTTCGACGACACGAATCGCTCCGTCCTCGACCTCCAGGTCCCACACCCACGCCCTCAGCTCGTCCACCGCCTTGGTGAGGGCGTCCGGCTGGTTCAAAGGAACGAAACGCGCCTGCGCGGCCATGGCGGCGAAGGGCTCGCGGAACCCGTGGTTGTGGGTGAGCTGCACGCTTCCGACGAGTTTGCCGTGGAAGGACCCCTCCAGGCTGAGGTAGGCCGGGGGGCGCGAGAGTACCTGCTCGTTGTGCCGCCGCAGTCGCTCCACCAGGGCGCTCAGTACCTGTTCCGCGGTGTGGGAGGGAGCGGCCCCCGCGCGCTCGCGTTCCGCGGCGCCGAGGGTGGCGCCCTCGGCGATCGCGGAGCCCGCGAGGTCGACGTGCTCGGCGATCTCGGTGCGCAGCGCGGCGACCTTCCGCGCCCGGTCGAACTCGGCGTGCTTGACGGCGGCCTCCACAGCTTCGGCGCCGGTGCTGGCGAAGAAGGCGAAGTAGGGCTCGACGCTGCCGGTCTCGCGCGTGATGGCGGCGTTGAGCAACTGGGCGGCCCGGTTGGCCACTGGGTGGTGAGCGGTCTGCGCGTACACCGGCACCTGACGGTCCAGCAACTCCCTGACCAGGTCGGTGATCTCTGGTGGGTTGTGCCCGAGGATGAGCGATCCGTAGCCCCCGGCGAAGTCGGTGACCGGTACCTCCCTTCCCTGGTCGTCCAACCGGTACAGGGTGTCGCCCTCAGCACGGACATACTCCACGTCCAGCCCGGCGGAGGCCAACATCGTGCGCATGTAGGGCTCGGCGAGTTCTCTCTCGGGTGTCGGACTCATCGCTTCCTCTCGTCAGGAGACAGACCGACGGGCCCGCTGGGGCAACCGCCCCGCCGCGGACGGCCGCCTCAGAGAATGGTGTTCCAGATCATCCCCGAAACCGACCACCGACCGGTAACTGGCCACGAAGTCCGAATGTGGACCCAGTTATTCCGCTGTGGCCATTCAGTGGATGCCGGGATGTAATTTCTCCCTGATCATTGTCTCGGAGCATCAGAAGATCCTAATTCTTCATGTCCCACGAGGAGTGGATGACTATGGGTGGTCGACCCGCAAGGCATATCGTCGTGGTGGGCGCGGGAATCGCCGGGCTGCTGACAGCGGCAGCCGCCGCCCGACACGCCGAGCGCGTGACGGTGGTCGAGCGCGACTCCCTCGCTGAGAACGGCCCCCGACGGGGTTCTCCCCAGGACCGGCAGGCCCACGACCTTTTGGCCCGCGGGCACCAGATCGTCGAGACTCTCCTACCGGGCACGGCCAACCGCCTGGTGGCCGCGGGCGCCCCCCTCGGGGACGCGGGGGCCCAGGCTCGCTGGATCATCAACGGCCGGACACTCCGCAGAGTCCACACCGGAATGAACGTGGCCCCGGCGACTCGGCCCCTGCGCGAGTCCCTGATCCGCGAGCAGGTCCGCGCGCTCCCGGGTGTCACGGTCCTCGACGGCACCAGTGTCGTCAGTCTGGTGTCCGGTCCCGACCGCAGGGTCGCCGGTGCCGTGTGCCAGAGCCGGAGCCAGGAGCGGGTCATCCGCGCCGACCTGGTCGTGGACGCCAGTGGGCGGGCATCACGGGCCGGGGTATGGCTGCGCGAGCTGGGTTACGCCCGGCCGGAGGAGGAGAAACGCAGGATCGACGTCAACTACGTCACCTGCCTCTACCGTGCCCCGGAGGAGGCGTTCGACGGTGACGTCTCCATCAACGTGATGGCAACCCCGGAGGTGCCGCGCGGGTCGAGCTGCCAGCGGGTGGAAGGGGGTAACACGCTCCTGACCGTCTACGGGCTCCTGAACGACCGCCCCCCGACCGACCCGGCGGGGCTGCTGGACTTCACCAAGTCACTACCCGCCGACGACGTGTACCGGGTGATCGAGGGCTCCACTCCGGTCTCCGAGGCGACCAGGTACGGGTTCCCCGCCAACCTGCGCCGCCGCTACGAGCTGATGGAGGACTTCCCCCGGGGGTTCCTCGTGCTCGGTGACTCCGTGTGCAGCACCAACCCGCGCTACGGCCAGGGCATGACGGCAGCGGCGATGGGCGTCGAGCTCCTGAGTGAGCACCTGGAGGACGGCACGGACCCGGATCCGCGGGGCTTCTTCCGTGATCTGGCCACACGCGTGGTCGACGGCGTCTGGAACACGACCGTCGTCACCGACCTGAGTTACCCGGGAGTGGAAGGCGAGCGAACCGACGACGTGCTCTGGATGCACGAGTTCTTCCGCCGTGTGATCGATGCCGCCGCCGAGGACCCCGACGTGGCTCTGGAAGTCATCCGGGCATGCGGGCTGGTCGTCCCCTTCGAGTCCCTGGCGGAGCCCGCGGTGATGGCGGCCGTCGAACGCCACGGCGGACCCGTCTGACGCGCTTCAAGGGACCGGAACAGCCGTTCCCGGAGTTGGGGAAGCTCGGTTACCGAAGCATTACTGCCCCTTTCTAAGGTACAGCAGAAGATATCGGTGGGCCTATATGCCTGCCTCGCGAAGCAAATAATTTCCTGCCATTGGGGATTCTTGTGTCGATTGAATCTGGCGTTCTGGACGGCCGCGAAGGCCTCTTCTTCGAGAAGAACAGGAACGACGAGGCGATCGCGGTCGTCGGAATTTCCTGTCGGTTTCCCAATGCCTCCGATCCCGGAGCTTTCTGGGAAATGCTCCGTTCCGGGCGGCACGGCGTGGCCGAGGCCCCGGCTGATCGGCGCACCGCGGACCGGGACACGACCCGGGCCGGTTTCATCGACGGGATCGGCGACTTCGACGCCGGCTTCTTCGGTATCTCACCGCGCGAGGCGGCAGCGATGGACCCGCAGCAGCGGATCATACTGGAACTGGCCTGGCAGGCCCTGGAGGACGCCGCCGTCGTTCCCGGCAGTCTCAAGGACTCCAAGGTCGGGGTGTTCGTCGGCTCGCTTCGCGACGACTACGCGGTCCTGCTCGGCCAGCACGGCGACGAGGCGATCGACCGGAACAGCATGACCGGCGTCAGCCGCGCCCTCATCGCCAACCGGGTGTCGTACCATCTGGGGCTGACCGGACCGAGCATGACGGTGGACACGGCCCAGTCCTCGTCCCTAGTGGCCGTGCACCTGGCCTGCGCCAACCTGCGGTCCGGGGAGTCCTCCCTGGCGCTGGCAGCCGGGATCCACCTCAACATCATCCCCGAGAGCGAGGTCACGGAGGAGCGCTTCGGCGTGCTGTCCCCCGACGGCCGGTGCTACACCTTCGACACCCGGGCCAATGGGTTCGTGCGGGGTGAGGGCGGCGCTGTGGTGGCCCTCCAGCCCCTGGACCAGGCACTCGCCCAAGGTAAGCGGATCTACGGGGTGATCCTGGGCAGCGCGGTCAACAACGACGGCGCCTCCGACGGGCTGACCACACCCGGCGAGCACACCCAGGCCGAGGTGATCAAGCAGGCGCACGAGCAGGCAGATGTGGACCCGGAGGCGGTCCAGTACATCGAGCTCCACGGGCCGGGAACCCCGGTCGGCGACCCGATCGAGGCGGCAGCCCTAGGAACCGCGATCGGGGGACGGCGCAGCCCCACCGAACCGCTCTACGTCGGCTCGGTCAAGACCAACATCGGTCACCTGGGAGGCGCGGCGGGCATCGCCGGTCTGGTCAAGGTCCTGCTCAGCCTCCACCACCGGGAACTACCGCCCAGCCTGAACTTCGAGACCCCCAACCCCGGCATCCCGCTGGACGACCTGAATCTGAACGTGCGCACCGACTCGGGCCCTTGGCCCTACGTCGATCGCCCCCTAGTCGCCGGTGTCTCCTCCTTCGGGATGGGTGGGACCAACTGCCACGTGGTCCTGGAGGAAGCCCCCTACTGCCAGGTGCCGCCCAAAGCAGATCAGCCGGACGAGTCCGCCGTGGCGTGGGTGGTGTCAGGTCACACCCACAACGCCCTACGCGCCCAAGCCAC